>DATCRN010000247.1:0-4844 GCA_036568945.1 Alphaproteobacteria bacterium
CGGTCGTGGCTGATCACAACCGCGCAACCAGCGAAGTTTTCCAACGCGTCTTCCAGCGCCGCTAACGTTTCGGTGTCCAAATCGTTGGTGGGCTCATCAAGAAGCAACAAGTTCGCTTCTTTTTGGAGCATTTTGGCCATGTGGACACGGTTACGTTCACCCCCCGATAGCTGACCGACCTTTTTCTGCTGGTCGGTGCCGCGGAAGTTGAAAGAGGCGACATAGGCACGGGAATTGACCTCCAGCTTGCCCATTTTAATGACTTCATGCTCGCCAGAGATCTCTGCCCAGACATTATTGGTGTCTTTAAGCGAGTCGCGGGATTGGTCGACATAGCCAAGCTTGACCGTATCGCCAATTTTAAAGGTACCAGCATCTGGTTTTTCCTGACCCGTAATCATACGGAACAGGGTCGTTTTGCCAGCGCCATTGGGGCCAATCACGCCGACAATACCGCCCGGCGGCAGGCGGAAATTAAGATCGGACATAAGAGTCTTTTTGCCGTACGCTTTCTGTACGTTGGTTGCCTCCACGACCAAATCGCCCAAACGCGGCGGGGTCGGAATGGCGATTTGCTGTTTGCGGACGGTTTCTTTTTCTGATTCTTCCAACATGGCGTAGTAGGAGCTGATACGCGCCTTGGACTTAGCTTGGCGCGCTTTAACACCCTGGCGAATCCATTCCAATTCGCGATTAAGCGTACGCTGACGTGCGGCTGCTTCTGAGGATTCTTGTTCTAGGCGTTTGGCTTTTTTCTCAAGGTAGGTGGAATAATTACCTTCGTACGGAATACCTGATCCCCGGTCCATTTCCAGAATCCAGCCGGTGACATTGTCTAGGAAGTAACGGTCGTGGGTGATCATCACAACCATACCCTGATAGTTCAAAAGATGCTGCTGCAGCCACTGTACGCTTTCGGCATCCAGGTGGTTGGTCGGTTCGTCTAAAAGTAAAATATCGGGAGCTTCGAGAAGTAGTTTCGTCAAAGCGACGCGGCGCTTTTCACCGCCGGACAGTTTGGTGATATCGGCATCGCCCGCGGGGCAGTTCAGGGCGCGCATGGCTTCCTGCACTGTACGTTCCAGTTCCCAACCGTTTTTGGCTTCAATCTGGTCTTGGAGCTTGCTCATTTCCTCGGTGAGCGCATTCATCTCGTCATCATTCGTGACTTCGCCAAACTTCATCGAGACTTCATTATAACGGGCAACCATGTCACGCACGTCGCTAACGGCGTCCATGACGTTGTCCATGACCGAGCGCGACGTGTCCAACTGAGGCTCTTGGGCTAAATAGCCGACTTTAATGCCTTCGGCGGCCCAGGCTTCGCCGGCGATATCTTGATCGAGGCCGGCCATGATCTTGAGCAATGTTGATTTACCTGCACCGTTCGGACCCAAAACGCCGATTTTGGCATTGGGCAAGAAGGACAAAGTGATGTCCTTGAAAATCGGTTTGTTGGCGCCAGGGAAAGTCTTAGAAACCCCACGCATGACATAGACATATTGATAGGACGGCATTGATCGCTCCTGCTGGAAATTACTGTGCGAAGGGTTTAACAAGCAGGGCAGGCGGTTTGCAACCAAAACTAAAGAAAATTGACACGCAATCATCTTTTATATTATGAAAATAAAAAACTTTAAGGAAGAGGTAAAAATGCGTGCAATTAAGACTCCTTGGGGCCCAATCTATGTCGGCATGACCGAAGCCGTCCTAAGCGTAGCTATTGTTGCTGCCAGTGCTTACGGACTTAGCCAGTATTTCACCAAACATGCAGACCATCCGTCGCAATTTGCGCAAGAAACAGTCCAATCGACAGTTTCCGGTACATGCGATCAAACAAAATCTGATTCTAAGTGGTGTATATCGCAGCCTTAAGCTCAAAAATGCGCACGCAAAAACCCCTTTAATGCGTGCGTAATTCTTAAAGTCTCCCCTCTTTCCAATAGGTCTTGATTGTCATACCCTTGCGATGCTACGAAGCACGCGCCTAACTTATTGAGATTCAATCGATGCTTAAAAAATTCACTATGACCCTCGGCGCCATTTTGGCGAGCGTTTTTTCCAACCCCGCAATGGCCGATTATCCGAAAGCCTGGGAAATCAATTTGCAGGAACCTGCCTCCGTTCAAATGGAACAGATGCATCATTTCCATGGCATGCTCGTGTGGATCATTACAGCGATTACGATTTTCGTTTTCGCCTTATTGGTGTGGGTCGTCGTGCGTTACAACAAACGCGCCAATCCTGTGCCATCCAGCACCACGCACAACACACTCATTGAAGTGATCTGGACTATAGTGCCGGTCATCATTCTGATTTGCATCGCTGTGCCATCTTATCGCGTATTGTTTTATCAGGGCCGTATTCCGGAAGCGGAAATGACGCTTAAGGCCACGGGTTTTCAATGGTATTGGGGCTATGAATATCCGGACCAAGGCGGCATTGCGTTCTCAAGCTACATGATCCCTGAAAAAGATATTGATCCTTCCAAAGGTCAAAAACGTTTGCTGGAAACCGACACGGTTGTTGTGCTGCCAGTTGATACGGTGATCCGCGTAATCGTCACTGGATCCGACGTGATTCACGCATGGACCGTGCCGTCTCTTGGCGTCAAAAAGGATGCTGTACCGGGACGTCTCAACGAAACATGGTTCAAGGCTGACAAAGTCGGTACCTACTATGGTCAATGCTCTGAAATTTGCGGCACGGGTCACGCTTACATGCCGATCAAAGTACAGATCGTTTCCAAAGAAGATTTTGCGACCTGGACGACCGCTATGCAAAAAGAGCAAGGTATTACAGTGGCTGCGGAAACGCCTGCGGAAAACAAGCAAGGCGCGCAAGCCGCCGAGCTTGCAAAAGAAGCAGTGACACCTGCAGCTGAATCTACTCCTGCTGCCGAAGCACCGAAATCCGAACAACAAGAACAACCGACCAAATCGGAAGACCAAGAATGAACGCACACGCTACCACCGCTGATCACGATCACACGCACGGCCACGACGATCATCACCATATGCCGGGCTTTTTCACCCGCTGGTTCTGCTCGTCCAACCACAAGGACATCGGCACGCTGTATATTATTTTCTCGATCATGGCGGGCCTGATCGGCGGCGCGTTTTCCGTCATGATGCGTATGGAGCTTCAGGATCCGGGTGTGCAATATCTGCTCGATGCCGCCGGCAATCCTGATGGTCAAATGTGGAACGTGTTTATTACGGCACACGGCCTTATCATGGTCTTCTTTGTCGTGATGCCCGGTTTGATCGGTGGTTTCGGCAACTGGTTTATTCCTTTGATGATCGGCGCGCCGGATATGGCGTTCCCGCGTCTTAATAACATTTCATTCTGGCTGCTCGTGCCTGCTTTCATGTTGCTGCTAGGTTCTGCCTTTGTTGGTGTAGGTGCGGGGACGGGTTGGACAGTGTATCCACCGTTGTCTTCTGCGCTCGGTCAACCGGGACTGTCGGTGGATATGGCGATCTTTGCGCTGCACTTGGCGGGCGCGTCTTCGATTTTGGGTGCGCTTAACTTCATCACTACCATTTTCAACATGCGCGCGCCGGGCATGACCTTGCACAAAATGCCGCTGTTCATTTGGGCTATGCTGGTGACTGCATTCTTGTTGGTGCTTGCTGTGCCTGTTTTGGGTGGCGCGATCACCATGCTACTTACCGACCGTAACTTCGGTACGGCGTTCTTTGATGCATCCAAAGGCGGCGATCCGATTCTGTTCCAGCACTTGTTCTGGTTCTTTGGTCACCCCGAAGTGTACATCATGATTTTGCCGGCATTCGGTATTGTTTCCCACATCGTTTCGACCTTCTCACGCAAGCCGATCTTCGGTTATCTGCCGATGGCTTATGCGATGGTCGCAATCGGTTTCGTCGGCTTTATCGTGTGGGCGCACCACATGTATACGACCGGTATCAGCCTTGAAGCGCGTGCATATTTCACTGCCGCAACGCTAATCATTGCCGTGCCGACGGGCGTTAAAATCTTTTCGTGGATTGCCACCATGTGGGGTGGATCAATCGAATTCAAAACCCCGATGTTGTGGGCGATGGGCTTTATTTTCCTGTTCACCGTCGGCGGTGTAACGGGTGTGGTGCTCGCGAATGCCGGTATGGATACGGCGCTGCACGATACGTATTACGTCGTTGCGCACTTCCACTATGTGCTGTCATTAGGCGCCGTGTTCGGTCTGTTCGCTGGTTATTATTATTGGATTGGCAAAATGTCAGGCCGCCAATATCCCGAATGGATGGGTAAGGTTCACTTCTGGCTGACCTTTATCGGCGTCAATTTGACCTTCTTCCCGCAACACTTCTCGGGTCTGTCGGGTATGCCGCGCCGCTATGTCGATTATCCGGCGCCTCTGCCTGCCATTGATGGTAAAGCCTGGGCCGATACGTCGTGGATGGAGCGCACCAAGTTCATGTTCCATGAAACCTGGGAACAGATGACGAATTCTGCTTATGTCAGCCAAATTGAATGGGGTCTGCATGGCTGGAATTTCATATCGTCTATCGGATCCTATATTTCGGGTGCTGCGACTGTGTTCTTCGTGATTGTCGTGTTGTACACGATGTTCTTTGGCCGCCGTGTAGGCGCAAATTACTGGGATGTCCCTGAAAGCTGTATGACGCTGGAATGGACGTTGCCGAGCCCTGTGCCGCATCACCAGTTCGAGATTCAACCGCAGGTAAAATGATCTTAGAAAACCGGCCCAAAAGGCCGGTTTTTGCTGCCATAGACATTCTAGGCAAATCAGCCTAGCCTTTAAAAAAATATGTATTTAAGGGGATCCCAGATGAAAGCTTTATTGATTGCCGCATCCGCTA
>DATCRN010000248.1:0-10249 GCA_036568945.1 Alphaproteobacteria bacterium
GAACACGGCTACCGCGCATACCGACGCAAGCGCCGACTGGGTCGATCGAATGATCGCGTGTGTACACGGCGATTTTGGCACGGGAACCCGGATCACGAGCAACGGCTTTGATTTCGATCACGCCGTCATAAATTTCCGGCACTTCTTGTTTGAAGAGCTCAGCCATAAAGCCAGGGTGCGTGCGGGACAGGAAGACTTGCGGACCACGGGTTTCGCGGCGCACGTCGTAGATGTAGCAACGAACGCGGTCGTTCACTTTGAAGTGTTCGCGTTGGATCGTCTCGTCACGGCGTAAGACCGCTTCACCTTTGCCCATGTCGATGGTGACGTTGCCGTATTCGACGCGTTTGACGACGCCGGAAACGATTTCGCCGACGCGGTCTTTGAATTCTTCGTATTGTTGCTCGCGCTCGGCATCGCGGACCTTTTGGATGATAACTTGCTTCGCGGTTTGTGCGGCAATACGGCCGAAATCGATCGGCGGCAGATCATCGATCAGCTCATCACCTAGGTTGGCATCCGGCTTAATGCGCTTGGCTTGGTCCAGTGTCAGTTGTGCGCCTTCTTCTTCGACGGTTTCGACGACGGTGCGGAAACGCTTCAACGAAATCGCGCCGTTTTTACGGTCGATTTTCGCGCGGATATCTTGGTCGTAACCGTATTTCGTACGGCCAGCCTTTTGAATCGCTTCTTCCATCGCTTGCAAAACAATTTCGCGATCGATGTGCTTGTCGCGAGCGACAGAGTCAGCAACGTGAATGAGTTCCATTTTTATTAAGCCTCCAGAGCTTGGTTATCATTAAATTGTACTTGTTTCGGGAACTGGCCTTTTTGCGCCAGCTTTACTAAATCGTCGGTCGCGACCAATTTGGCCGCGGATAAATCGTTCAATTCAAATTCGAAATCGCGGTTTTGATCGTCGTGGAATTTGAAACCTTTTGGGCTTACATCCGTAATGCGGCCGCGCATGCGCTTTTGGCCATCGGCCAAAGACCGTTTGAATTCGATCTTGGCTTCAAAGCCTTTGAAGCGCAGAAAATCTTCGATAGATGACAAGGGACGATCGATGCCGGGCGAGCCAACTTCCAAACGGTAAGCGCCGGCCACCGTATCTTCGACATCCAAAATCGCGCCGGCTTCGCGGCTGATGTCGGCGCAGTTCTGCATATCCAACGGCTGCCCATCGCGGCGCTCGACGAAAATTTCCAGGGCATTGCCTGATCCTGCCTGTGATCCGCCCATGCGTACGTGCACCAGGCGGCAGCCATGGGCTTCCGTTACCGGCTCGATAATCGCGGCGAATCTTCCTTCAGGGTCTTGTAATGTTTTCAATGCGCTCAAACCCAAAACAAAAAAGGCGGGTCTTTTTAGGGACCCACCCGATCAAGTCAATTAACTTTCAGGATGATGCTTATATAGCGCCGTAGGGTTTGACTGGCAAGTAATTAATTAGGGCTCAAAGCCCGGCGGCGGTCGGTCACAAACCAGGTAAAGCCCATGGACCCCATAAACCCGCCACCGGCAAGGCCTGCAACCACAGCCACAGTATCCGCCACGCCGCCGCGATAAGCGACTTGTTCGGTGGTAAAATCACCTTGCCGCATGTTTTCTAAATGAACCGTGTCATAGGTGGCGTAGGTGAGAAGTTTTCCAAGCCCATAAGTTGCCGCAGCACCAGGAAGTGCCATCGTGGCCATAGCAAATACTGCAAACAACGAGATACGGTTGTTTTTTTCGGCCATTTTTACCTCTTAAAGTTTGGAAATTCTTTTTAGTTCAAAACAGGGGCTGAAAGCAAATTTACGGCAAAATGCCTTATGAAAGGCGGGAACCCCAAACGGCGAGCAATCATTAGGCCGAATGTCAGCTAGCAATTCCTTAAAGGAAGGAGGGACGATGCCGGAAGACCCGAAACGCAAATTCAACAGTTTAGCCGAATTTCCCGAACCCGAAGACGAGACCTACCGCAATCGGCTTCTGCACTTAATCCAACTCAATACCAGCGATATGACTCGATCAATCGCAGAAATTAAAAATAACGGCGATACAAAAGACGGCGATCATGCCGACCTCATTTTTAAACGACTCTATGGTGAAACAGGCATCATCGCGAACCTCGTCATGCTGCGTCGAAATCCGTTTGACCCTCGGTCGTATCGCAAACTGCCAGTCAAACCGCAGAATATTGAAATAGGGCATCAAACTTTATCGGCGGCGCGCAAGATCGATTTTGGTCCTTACGATCTGCCCGGGCTGACTTTAAGCCAATTGGATGACACCAGCCGGGCATTCTACCAATTTTGCCAAACGCAAAAACGTGGCGAACGTATCGTGAAATTACGGCCTTAAGGCGTGAAATTACGGCCTTAAGGATCGCGATTGTTTAGGGTCGGATATTTTTTTCTACGCGACATTAAAAGTAAAAATGAAACCGAATAAGAAATAGCGCCGGCTCCAATCGCGATACTGTGATCTGGCGTGTTGGGCAATTGCGTGGTGCGAAAATCGCTGTGCGCATAAGAATACCCGACAAAACTACCTGGAACGGCACCAACGAAACTAAGTGCCACAGCTGTAAATAAAGCGCGGATTTCGGTCTCGATCTGATTTTTCATACCTTTCGATACGAAAAAAAAGTCGAGCGCGTCAAATTTAGTTTAGGACACTTTAGCGCCAGGCGTAGGCGATTTGCGCCTGGCCCCCAAACCGCCAGATCCAATATTCAGCATTCCGTAGATGGTCGCACCGGACAGCACACCACCTACACCAGCGGCTATGCCGCCGAGGATGCGCGCTTCGCCATCACGTTCGCCTTTTTGATATTCAGATAATGGTGCCGTATGGCTTTGCTCGTAATGGGATGTAGCGACATCCTTCACGTAATTGCCCGCAACGATGCCGCCAACCAGAGCAGGGGCAATGCATAGTATGCCGATCATGGCCGCGCGATTGAAGTTTTCGAAAATGTTCATACTCATTCTCCCAACTTAGTAAAGCTCACTATGTCATAATTCTTATGTCTAATCAAATTTAAGCAGTTTTCTTGAAAATCATGTATTTCTGCTGCCTCCCGGCATCTTTACCTTTGCCTTCATACCGTGTTTCCAGCCAATCGGCGGGCGGGTTTTCCCAGTCGGACTTGGTGCGCGCGGTCCATTCCAAGGTGGGTTCACGAAGCGCATGTTCCAGCATCCAATCCGCAAGCGTCGCATGATCAGTGGTCATCGTCAGAAGTCCGCCCGGTTTTAAAATGCGCGATAAATCTTTCAGCGTATCGGTCTGAATCACGCGGCGGCGATAATGTTTCTTTTTCGGCCATGGATCGGAATTGAGCAGATAGATGCGATCGATCGATTGATCAGGCAGGGCTTCGACCAGTGGCTGCATGATGTCATTCCAGATACGGATGTTTTTAAAATCATCTTGTGCAATCAACTTGCACAGATTCGATACACCGTTGATGAACGGTTCGCAGCCGATAAACGATACATCCGGATAGGCGCGGTGCCATGCAGCTAGACTATCACCATTGCCAAATCCGATCTCTAACCATGCTTCACCGCTGATTTTTAAAGGAAAATCGGCTTTAGTGATTTGAATCTGCGGCAGGACATTATCCATAGCCGATTGGCGCATGGGTTTGAGCGGGCGGGAGATGCGCCGCCCGTAAAACTGTGCCTCCCGCTTAATGGGTAGTGCGGCGTCCGTGGACGGGGTTTGTGGTGTCGTTTTCGACATTGGCGCAGGGATAATCGGTTACAACAGATTTGACAATAAATTCCAACGCATTCTGCTTATCATCCGCACTCTCAAGGTGCTCCCAAATGCTTTTCTTAATTGCGCCGTACCAGTCAGGAATGACTGAGGTCATATCAAAGCATTGATCGGGGGACATCAAATCTCCAATCTGACTGGAATGGAACAGGGATACAACGGCGTCCATATAGCCATCACAATAAGCCGCTTCCGTTGGGTCATCCTGAGTTAGCGTTTCATGATCCATGGAATCGCTATGGAAGCATCCCAGTTTCAAATCGAACACCGTTGTGCTTCCTTCGCCAAACTTTGCCTGAGCTGTTAGTGGCATCATCATCAATACGAGCAAAAAGCCCAGCAGGCGCATAGATTACAGTGCCTTGGTCAGCGCGTCGATCAGATCAGTACGCTCCCAGCTGAAAGAACCATCCGCTTCGGGTGTACGGCCAAAATGGCCATAGGACGACGTTTTCTTATAGATCGGCTTGTTTAGGCTCAAATGCGTGCGGATACCGCGCGGCGATAAATCCATCACTTTACCGATCGCATTCACCAGTTCCGCCTCATCGACACGGCCGGTTTCGTGCGTGTTGACGTAGATCGAGAGCGGTTTGGAAACGCCGATGGCGTACGACAATTGAATGGTGCAGCGATCCGCAAAATCCGCCGCGACAATATTCTTTGCAAGATAACGCGCAGCGTAAGCCGCCGAACGATCTACCTTTGTCGGATCTTTGCCGGAGAACGCGCCGCCGCCATGCGGGGCAGCACCACCGTACGTGTCGACAATGATTTTACGACCGGTAAGGCCGCAATCGCCAACGGGACCACCGATGACGAAACGGCCTGTGGGGTTCACATAGAATTCTGCTTCGTCGCACATCCAACCATCGGGCAGGACGTCCAGGACATAAGGACGCACGATGTCACGCACATCGTCCTGAGATAGGTTTTCAGCATGTTGCGTGGATACGACAACAGATGTCGCGCGCACTGGTTTGCCGTCGCGATATTCCAAGGATACTTGGGATTTCGCATCCGGGCCCAGTTTGCCGGCCAATTTGCCGCCATGGCGGTCCTCGGCCAACAGGCGCAGGATTTTGTGCGACAGATAAATCGGGGCTGGCATCAGTTCCGGTGTTTCTTTGCACGCATAACCAAACATGATGCCTTGGTCTCCGGCACCTTCGTCTTTGTTACCGGTAGCATCAACGCCTTGCGCAATGTCAGCCGATTGTTGGTGCATCTTGTATTCGATGTTCAGCGTCTTCCAATTAAAGCCTTCTTGCTCGTAACCAATTTCTTTGACCGCGTTACGGGCAACGTCTTGAATTTTCTCCGGCGTAACTGATGCAGGGCCGCGGCATTCTCCTGCGATGACCAGCGTATCGGTGCAGGCAAGCGTTTCGCATGCGACGCGCGCTTGAGGATCGGCTGCTAGAAAAAGATCAACGACAGCGTCTGAGACACGGTCACAGACTTTATCCGGGTGACCTTCGGCCACGGATTCAGATGCGAATGTGAAGTCTTTGAGTTCTGCGTTTTGGACGACGGTGTCTGTCATGATTTTAGGCTGAGCCATCATGGTTGGTCTTTCTTAATGCGATTTCGATTAATTTTCGGGGGCAAACATGGCCTGTTTGCACGGTCTGGTCAACAAAAAACCCGCCTATTGGCGGGTTTTGGCTTATTTCTTCGCCGTTTTGGCGCTCTGATCCGCCATTTGTTTGACCAATTTCTGCACCGATTTGCGCAGTTCCGTGTCCTTAATACGGTAATAGTTCTTCAGCAGTTGCGTGCTTTCTTTTTTCAGGATCGGGTCATCTTCCAAGCTGTTTTGGTCATTATCCGAAACGGCAAGAGACCGAGGCGTTTTCTCGCCAATATCCGCAAGACCACCGAAGAAATAGCTGACCGGGACTTTAAGGATCGCGGCAAAATCAATCAAACGGGCGGCAGAAATCTTGTTGGTGCCATGTTCGTACTTTTGTACTTGCTGGAATGTCAGGCCAACAGCGTCACCCAGCATTTGTTGGGACATGCCCAAAAAATTGCGGCGTTGGCGCAGGCGCAGACCAAAGACTTTATCGCGCGAACCAGCAATATCTTTGGTTTTGCGAGACGTGGATTTGACGACAGCTTTTTTCAATGTTTGGACCATTTGTTAGACATAAAATACCAATATCGAAATTGCAAGGATTACGCATACATACACGCGCATGACGAAAAAGCAACCTGTGTAGGTTCTTAAGAAAGGTAAATGATTTAGGCTTTTTTTAGGCTCTTTTACGCTTTAACCGAACGGTTAAAACTAATCCCAAGAAGATCAGGGTAAAAAACAAAGTCTCGTGCCAGCTTCGATAGGGAGGCTGAGAGGCGGCGACTTTGGGTAATGCACTTAAAATATATCCATCAACCCCATAATCCAGACTTTGGAGCACGCGGCCGTAAGAATCGATCACGGCGGATATGCCGGTTGATGTTGATCTTAAAACTGGCAGACCTTGTTCAACGGCACGGAAACGCGTCATTGCCAAATGCTGATGTGGACCTGACGTGTTACCATACCAACCATCGTTGGATACATTGACGATCCATTGCGCATCACCTTTGTCATCATGCGCTTGGATCGACCAGGGGAAAATCGTTTCGTAACACACAAGCGCGGCGAAGGCTGGAATGTTGGGCGCATGCAAAACCTTCGGCCCATAACCGCCGGCGCGGAAACCGATGAAACCGGTGATTGGTTTAATGCCGTAATTTTCAGACAAGTATGTTTCCATCGGCATGTATTCACCGAACGGTACCAGATGCGCTTTGTCGTATATGTCGTCCATCGACAGGGCGTTATTCGTTTGCGATAGGGCCGTGATGCTATTGTAATATGTGGCGCCTCTGCCTTCTTCGTCGCCACCTTCTTCGCGCATCAGACCGGTAATCAGCGGTACTTTAAAGCGACGATCCTGCATGACTTTGACGATTTGGGTCAGCGCTTCTTTTTCCGTGAACACAAGAAAATCGCTGATGGCGGTTTCAGGCCATAACACGGCGACTGATTTCATGCTTTCAGGAAACTTGGCCTCGGCTTCTTTCAAACCGTTTTCAGACAAGGTGATGTGCTTGTAGAAAATGTCTCGTAGCTTTTCGCTTTTCCATTTTTCTTTTTGATCGACATTGGGTTGCACAACCACAACGCCGGTATCATCGCTAAATTCTGCCGGATTGCTCTGCAAGCGAGCGATCCCGTAGCCAAGACATAAGACTAAGCTACCGATCGCAAGTCCGCCGACCAATTTTTTATAGTCGCGGTGGATCCATATGATCGTCGGTGCTGCGGCCCAAAACAGTGTCAGCGTGTTCAAGAAGAAAACACCGCCAAGCGCGGAAACTTGGATAAGCGGATTGATATCAGCCAAGGCGTAAGCAAACAAATTCCACGGAAACCCGGTTAGGAAAAACGCGCGACCATATTCAGCGGCAGCAAGCAGCGTGATGAACAGCACGCTGCGTGCAAGCGTGCCTGCGTTTGTAAAGCGCACACTTAGATTGGCGGCTAAAACCCACAGCGGGGTCAGCAATAACGGCAAACCAAAGAGAATGAAAAGGCGTACCAGCTGTAAGGCAGGAGGGAGCGTGATACCAAGTGCGTTTTGTACCCAATAAAGACCGGCGGTGAATAGTCCCATCGCATACAAGAACGTATAAAACCCGGCGCGTTTCGGCGTGATGTCGCCGTTGATCAAAATCAGCAGAACACCGATCAGCGCAAGCGCGGGAAAAATGGGATGCGTGGCAAATGCGAATGATGTGCCAACGCCTGCCAGAAAACAGGCCCATTTGGGATGCTTGGTAATCAGGTTGCGCAGACGCTCCATTGAATCGGAATCTTAAACAACGGTTTGGGTCTTGGGAAGGTTGCGAATGCGCAGGCGGTTGATGCGGCGCGGATCAGCCTCAACCACCTCGAATTCCGCGCCCGATGGATGGGACAGGATTTCGCCCCGTGCCGGGACACGGCCAGCCAGCGTGATGACGAGGCCAGCCAGCGTGTCGATATCTTCCTCACGTTCTTCCTCGGTCAAAAGGGGGCCAAAACGGGCTTCAAAGTCCGGAATAAAAACACGGCCATCAGCCATAATCGTACCATCCGACTTTTCAACCATTTGACCCTCGGTACCTTGTTCATATTCATCATCGATTTCGCCGACGATGGATTCGACAATATCATTGATGGTGACCAGGCCATCGATGCCGCCATATTCATCAACCACCAGCACCATATGCTTCTTTTGCTGACGCATCATAAGAAGCAGGTCAAGCACCGGCATTGCAGGCGATACGATCGGTACATCGCGTACCATGGTGCGCACATCCAGTTTTTCTCCCGATGATGTAACGCGCAAAATGTCCTTGATATGTACAGTGCCGATGACGTCATCCAAAGTTTCGCGGTAGACGGGCAAGCGGGAATATTGTTTTTGCGACAAGAGTTCCAAAATCGCCTTTTGATCCGTATCAACCTCTATGCCGACAATATCGGCGCGCGGTACCATGACGTCATAGGCGCGCATATCTTTGAGATTTAAAACGTTTGAAATAAGCAGACGTTGATGATGCGCGGTTTTTTCGGCTTCAGCATCTTCATAATTATCAGAAATAACTTCCGCGATAGCTTCTTTCAGCTCACGTGACTCGCGGGATCCAAACAAAAACCGGATGATGCGCAAAAGCAGATTACCATCGGCATTGTTATTACCGTTTTTCTGCGTGATAGCGGGGAGGGGATAGTTCGTGCCGGCAGATGATCGCTCGGCGGCTCTAGGGGAAGGGTCCATAGCGGATAATTTAGGCATCTTGGTATGGGTTTCCAATGCCTATTTTTTTTAAAAGGGTTATTTCGAGAGATTCCATTTCTTCGGCGTCTTTATCATTCAAATGGTCATAGCCCAGCAAATGAAGCGTCCCGTGAATAAGTAAATGAATCAAATGGTTATCAAACGTTTTGGATTCGTCCAAAGCTTCGCGCGTGACCGTTTCTATAGCAATCACAATGTCGCCCAAATGGCGTTGGCCGTCCGGATCCACATCGCCATCCGGGAAGGATAAGACATTGGTGGGTTTATCTTTGTTCCGAAAATCGCGATTCAGCGTTTGCACGGACGCGTCGTTGGAAAACACGTAAGTGACATGATCATTGTCTTGAACCAAATCGCCTAAGGATGATGCGGCCTTGTTCGTGAGCGTCTGCAAAGCATCATCATTGGCCCAAGCCTCGTCCTCGCGAATAATGTCGAATTGCATTTATTTCTTCTTCTTGTCGCGCAGGTCGTAAGCTTTGACGATTTTCGCAACCATTTTGTGGCGCACGACATCGACATCGGTAAAGTCGATAAAGGCGATGCCATCAACGTTTTTAAGTACATTATGCGCATCTACGAGGCCGGATACAGCGCTGCCCGGCAGGTCGACTTGGGTGGGATCGCCCGTAACAATGATTTTCGAACCTTCACCCATGCGGGTTAAGAACATTTTCATTTGCATTGCTGTTGTGTTTTGCGCCTCATCCAAAATCATGACCGTGCGTTTCATCGTACGGCCGCGCATAAACGCTAAGGGAGCGATTTCAATTTGCTTGCTTGCGATTAATTTCTCAACCTCTTCATATCGCATCATGTCGTAAAGCGCGTCATAAAGCGGACGCAAGTAAGGGTCGACCTTTTCCTTCATATCACCGGGCAGGAAGCCTAGGCGTTCGCCCGCTTCCACGGCGGGACGTGTCAGAATGATGCGCTCGTAATCGCCACGCTCTAATCCTGCGGCAGCGTACGCTGCGGCCAAATAGGTTTTACCTGTGCCCGCAGGACCGCGACCAAAGACAACGTCATATTTTTCCATCGCCTCGATATATTTGCTCTGCGTAATCGTCTGCGCCGTCAGCGTTGCTTTTTTGGTCGAGATTTTGGACATGCTGGATTTTCCTCCGTGCATAATCAAGGATTCAATATCGGCTTCGCGTAAGTCACCGCGGCCGGATTTATCAATTTCCTGCGCGCGTTGGATAATGCGCCCTAAATGCGATTTCGCATTGGCGACATCTTCGGCGGTGCCGACAATTTTGAATTCAGGAGATTGATTGTAAATGGTGACGCCAAGCAGATCTTCCATGACGATGATGTTCGCTTCATGGACACCGCCGACTAGCTGGGCGACATCTTGTGTGCCGGCATCGACGATTGCGCTGCTGAGTTTATTGGTCATTAAAGTCTATTATACCACATTAAGTGCTTGGTTTTAAAAGTTTTTAAGCCGCAAAATTGCTTCATTTACCGCCATTTCGCCGGTTAAGGCGGCCGGGTTGGCCGCTGTAACGGTGACTTGTGCGATGTGCCCGAATAGCCGCTCCGCTGCTTGAACATGGATTGCTTGGTTGTACATCGTGCGTCCATATAACTGACCCGGCTTGTTGCCGTGACCATCAAATAAAACCGGCATG
>DATCRN010000249.1:0-3592 GCA_036568945.1 Alphaproteobacteria bacterium
CCCGCCTGCTTGGGATCACACGTCTCCAAAACATTCATGATATTGAAAATGCGCTGCACCCATCCGATGCAGCAGCCCTGGAAAGCGCGTTTTTAGGCCTTACCAAGCAGGGCGAGCCATTTACCCTCAATGTAACCACCATCAATGGCGACCGCATTCTACGCCTATCGGGCGCGCGCGGAACGGACTTTGGCAAGACCGAAGTCTATTTCATCTTGTGGCTTCAGGATGAAACCAGCCATCAGCATGCTTTGGACGACGCCAAAAACGATCTGGCCCTGATTACCGCCGACCTCGAGAAACGTCGTCTTATGTTGCATGCGATTCCGATGCCCGTGTGGATTGGGGATTCCCTAAACGATATCTCCTGGGTGAATACGGCGTATGCCAAGGCCGTTGGCAAACCGTACGAAGAAGTCGTCGATGGGCAGATTTGGCTACCGATTACCCTGCCCGGTTCGACCGAAGACCCTGTGCAGACAATGAAGGATTTGCTGCATGCGGCAAAAAAGGACGGGCAGCCTAAAAAACTTCGCGCCCGCCTTATCATCAGTGGCCAACGCCGCATGGCAGAACTGACATTTCTGCCTGTTGACGACACCGACATGGTGGTTGTGATCGGCAGCGATGTGACCGCGGAAGAAGACCGTATTGCGGAACAACGCCGTTACATCGCCGCGCAAGGCACACTGCTTGAACAATTGCATACGGCAGTTGCCATTTTTGCAGCAGATCAGCGCCTGGAATTTCACAATTCCGCCTTCGCGCATTTGTGGAATGTTCAGGACTCTTGGCTGAATGAGCACCCCAAACTTGGCGATGTGATGGAAAAATTGCGTGAATTGCGCCGCCTGCCGGAACAAGCCGATTTCCGCGCCTTCAAAAAATCTTGGCTGGATATGTTTACGGGTCTTCTAAACCCGCATGAGGACATGCTGTATCTGCCGTCCGGCACTGCCGTGCGCATGATCGTATCGCCCCATCCGATGGGCGGTCTTATGATGACATTTGAGGACGTGACCTCGCGCCTGGCGCTTGAATCATCCTACAACACGCTTATGGCCGTGCAGCGTGAAACGCTGGAAAACCTGGCCGAAGGGGTCGCCGTGTACGGATCGGATGGGCGTCTCAAACTCTCTAATTCGCAGTTCATGCGTCTGTGGGATTTGAACCCGGAAGATCTGCAAGGTCATCCGCACGTCACGCAACTGGCTGAAAAAATGCGCAAATTCTTCAAAGTGGGCTGGAAAGACGTCGAAACGATTTTGACTGCACAAGGCCTGCAGCGTCAGGAACAAATGCATCAATTGCACCGCGATGATGACACAGTATTGGAATGTTTTTCTGTGCCCTTGCCCGATGGCGGCGTCATGGTCACACACCGCGATATTACCGATAAAACGCGCGTCGAAAACGCCTTGCGCGAAAAGGCCGTGGCGCTCGAGGAAGCCGAAAAACTCAAAACCGATTTCTTGGCCAACGTGTCATATCAATTACGCACACCACTTAATGCGATGAATGGATTTGCCGAGATTTTAGCCAATAATTACTTTGGCGAGCTCAACCCAAAACAATCCGAATATACGAAGGGTATCTTGGAAGCAGGCGATCGTTTAGTATCGCTCATTGACGACATCTTGGATCTATCCACCATTGAAGCTGGGTATTTGTCTCTCAATATCGAAGATGTGGATGTAGCGCAGCTTTTGGAGGATGTTTTCAATCTTACGCGTGAATGGGCCGGCCGTGAAACCATTACAGCGACACTCAAAGTACCCGAAAATATCGGCATTATTCGTGCCGATGCACGGCGCTTGAAACAAATCCTAATCAATTTGATCCGCAATGCGATCGAATTTACGCCAGGCGGCGGCACGATTATGCTGCATGCTGAAGGCGGGAAAGAAAACGTGCGCATTGCCGTGGCCGATTCAGGCATCGGTATCAAAGCCGAAGATCAAGTGGCGATTTTCGCACCCTTCCAGCGCGCCAATACGACCAATGCGCATGGCGGGTCCGCGGGTTCCGGCTTAGGACTATCCTTGGTCCACAATATCGCGAAACTCCATGGCGGCGACGTCAGCCTGACTTCACGTCCCGGCGAAGGTACAACAGTGACCTTGATCCTGCCGCGCAAAGGCCCGGACAAAGTTTAAATCAAACTGCTATTGTTTTGATATCCGCGCCTTTTTGGCCCGGCACGCCTTTGCCGGTTGAATATTCCATGTGCAAGTCCTGACCCGGATGCATGTAGCGCCAGGCCGCGTGGGCAGCGGATGCCGCCTCGGAAAAGCCTGTTAAAATCAGGCGGATTTTATTCTCGTAATTCGCGACATCGCCGATCGCATAAATGCCGGGCACATTGGTGGCACCTGTCGTCGGGTTGGTGTCGATATGATTGGCATGAATGCCCAATCCCCATTCGGCAATCGGCCCAAGTTTCGCAGCAAGACCGAAGAACGCGAGAAGCGCATCCGCCTGCAGCATTTTTTCCGCACCGTCCAAATTGGCGACCTGAACACCCGTCAACAACCCATCGGCTCCTTCGAGGTTTTTAAGCTGGTAGGGGATGACCATTTCGATTTTACCCCCATTTGCTGCGGCCAAATGCAGGCGTTGCACGCTTTCCGGTGCGGCGCGAAACCCATCCCGGCGATGCACGACGTAAACCTTTTCAGCGATTTCGGAGAGGGACAATGCCCAATCAACGGCCGAGTCCCCACCACCGGCAATCACGACGCGCTTGCCGGCAAAATCGGCGCGTTTACGCACCATGTAAAAAACGGATTTGCCTTCGTAGCTTTCGATTCCCTTGATCGGCGGCTTATTGGGGCCAAAGGCGCCTGGGCCTGCTGCGATGATGATGGTCGCAGAATCGATGGTATTGCCAGCCGATGTCGTCAAATGAAAGCGACCATCGACGGATTTTAATTCGGTAACTGTTTGACCGGTATGATAGTGCGGCTCAAACGGTTTGGCTTGGGCTTCAAGCTGGACGATCAAATCGCCCGCCAAAATGGATGGATGGGCGGGGATGTCGTAAATGGGCTTTTCCGGATAAAGGGCGGTGCATTGGCCGCCGATTTCAGGCAGGGCGTCAACCACATGGCATTTGAGGCCCAGCATGCCGCATTCAAACACGGCAAACAGGCCCGCAGGGCCCGCGCCCACGATGGTGACATCTGTTTTGAAGTCCATGGCTAGTGTGATAGACAGTTTTCATGGCAAACAGCAAGGCTTTTCATGGCATTTCCGAGGCGGATTTGGGATCCGTCGCGGCTGAAATCGCGCCCTTTTTGAAGGGCGGCGGCCTTGTGACATTGAATGGTGATCTCGGTATGGGCAAAACCGCGTTTGCAAGGGCGCTGATACGTCATTTGACCAATGCTGGAGAGGATGTACCTAGTCCCACCTACACCCTGCTGCAAACGTATAATGCGCCCAATATGTCCATTTGGCATTTCGACCTTTATCGTTTGAAATCCCCTGACGAGGTTTACGAGCTTGGCTGGGAAGATGCCGTTGCCCCCGGAAACCTAGTGTTGATCGAATGGCCGGAGCGTATCGAAGATCTTTTGCCGTCGCATACGTC
>DATCRN010000250.1:0-5129 GCA_036568945.1 Alphaproteobacteria bacterium
TTTGTAGGGTTTGGTATAATTGCGTGCGCGCCTCGGCGCTTTCAACCGGATAGGCCCACATGAGTTTCGTTTTGCAATGGGGTAGATAGGCCATGGCGATAATGTCGTGCGGCCCAGCATTGTGGTAGTTCACGCTGGAGCGCGTCGCAAACAGGCCGATGTTCAAACCACTGGAGAAGCACATGGCTTCGCGCGAGCCTTCTGTCATGCGGCTTGCAGATTTAGCGACCATATTTTCGAGACGCTGTTCCAACGAAAGATCTGCATCATCAAATTTGATCTCCGGTACATGCATTCTAAGATTTGAATTTTTACGGCGCTCAAAATCCTCAACATCCATTAGGTCCTGAATGATCATGCGCGGGAAAGTCATATGCGGCAAATGATCGTTGCGCATATTATGTTCAACCAAATAGGGGTGACGGGGTGACGTTTCCGACTCGGACGTCGCAACAGGCGTTCTTTTGGTCCCTTCGACAATGTCGATGGCCCACCAAGAGGCGTTCGGATAATCGGCAGTAATTTTCTCTGGTTTGTACATCATGGCAAAAGCCCCAAAATTCCCCGGTTTCAAAAAGTACCATATATTATGTAAATAATATGGAAATAGCAAGTTTTAGGCTGCAAACCATTGAAAATCCAGATATTCTTTAGGGCATGAACATCCTGTATATCGACCATTATGCCGGATCGCCTGTTTTGGGCATGGAATACCGGCCGTATTACCTGGCTCGGCAATGGGTCCGCGAAGGACACCGAGTCCGGATTATTGCTGCGTCTTACGCGCACACGCGCATTCGTCAGCCGCGTATTCAGGGTATGATCGATCGGCAAGGTTTTGATGGGATCGAATATGTGTTCCTAAAAACGCCGCCTTACAAGGGCAATGGTTGGGGCCGCATCTTTAACATTTTGGCGTTCGTCGCGCAGCTTTATGTACGCGTCAAACATGTCTGCAAAGATTTTAAACCCGATATCGTGATCGCATCATCGAACCATCCGTTCGATATGGGGCCCGCGCAAGCTGTTGCGCGTTTTTATAATGCGAAGTTGGTTTATGAAGTCTCCGAACTTTGGCCGCAGTCACCGCAGGAGATTTGGGGCCTGTCCGATATGCATCCGTTTATCAAACTGGTGACATGGGGGCAACGCCAAGCATGTAAGGTTGCGGATGTTGTGATTTCCGTACTCCCGCGTGCGGAAGAATATTTAAAGCAATACGGTCTTGAGCCCGGTAAATTCCATTATATTCCGAACGGTATCGATCCTGATGAATGGAGCGATGATAATGATGCAGCGGGTATCGATACGCTTGTCCAAGCTGTTATTGACCGATTGAAATCACAAGGACGCATGATTGTCGGTTATGCCGGTACGCATGGCGATACCAATGCGCTTGAAGTATTGGTCGAAGCCGCAGGTTTTCTGCGCGATAGGAAAGTTGGATTTGTTTGCATTGGGGAAGGGCCATATCGCCAACCGCTCGCTGACTATGCAGAAGAAATGGGCGTGGCCGATTTCTTCGTTTTCTGCGGCGCAATTCCAAAACGCCAAGTGCCGCGCTTCTTAAAACAAATGGATGTCCTTTACATGGGCGCTAAACATTTGAACGTGTACAAATACGGCGTCAGTTTTAACAAAGTGTACGATTACATGATGGCCGGTGCGCCCGTCATTATGGCGGTCGACGCCGGAAACGATATGTTGAGCGAGTCGCATGGTGGCATCACCGTGCCGTCGGGACACCCCAAAGATGTCGCAGCTGCCCTCGAGAAAATGGTCATGATGAGCCTGGAAGAGCGCAAATCTGTTGGGGTTGAAGCCCAAGCGCATGTGCTTTTACACAATACGTATCCGGTTTTGGCCAGAGGCTTCCTAGAGGCTGTTCAGGGTAAAAGATAAGTGCTAAACAGAGCGCCGTTATGACCTTCGATACTCTCTGGACCACCTACGGCTTACCCGGTTTTTGGATCGTTCTTCAGATCCTTGCTTTTGTGATTCCGATTTTGATTTCGGTCGCCTTCGTCGTTTACGGCGAACGCAAGATCATGGGCGCAATGCAATTGCGCCAAGGCCCGATGACGGTGGGGCCTTTCGGTCTGCTGCAAACATTTGCGGACGCTATCAAATTATTTGCTAAAGAAGTTGTCGTGCCGCGTGCGGCGCATCCGGTTGTGTTCTTTATGGCGCCGATCCTCACCATGGTGTTGTCGATGATTGCGTGGTCGGTCATTCCGGTAAACTTAGGTTGGGTCATTGCCGATATTAATGTCGGTATTTTGTACCTGTTTGCGATTTCGTCGATGGGTGTGTATGGCGTGCTGATGGCTGGCTGGGCGTCCAATTCCAAATACGCATTCCTGGGTGGTATGCGTTCCGCGGCGCAGATGGTTTCCTATGAAGTGTCTATGGGTTTGGTGATCGTCTGTGTTCTGTTATGCGTCGGCAGCTTAAATTTAACCGATATCGTGGAAGCGCCGCGTCCGTTCTGGATGGATGTCATGTTGTTCCCGATGTTCATCGTGTTCATCGTGTCCATTCTGGCGGAAACGAACCGCGCACCGTTCGATTTACCGGAAGGTGAGTCCGAGCTTTCCGGCGGATTCTTGGTCGAATATTCGGCTGCCGCGTTCATGCTGTTCTTCTTGGCCGAATACGCAAACATGATTTTGATGTCAGCGATGGCGACGGTACTGTTCATGGGCGGGTGGCACGCGCCGTTTGGGTTGAGCGGCGCTTGGATCGACTGGGTTCCTGGCGTGTTGTGGTTCGTCGCCAAAATCTGCTTTGTTCTCTTTATCTATGTGTGGGTACGGGCCACCATGCCACGCTATCGCTATGATCAGTTGATGCGCTTGGGTTGGAAAATCTTCTTGCCATTTACCCTAATCTGGGTTTTGGTTGTGGCAGGGACATTGATTGCGACAGGCTCGTTGCCAAACGCGCAGTAAAATTCCCGCTAAAAATTTGGACAGGGATTTATTTAGCGATGCAAGATTTGGCTGCACGCGTAAGGCGTGCTTTTTCTTTAGCCATTAAAAAACCGCGTACATCGATCATTGAAATGCATGATCGCGTTGTCAATTTAGCGACATCGCGAAAAGATGCAGGTATTGCGCTTGCAGAAGTTCATGGCGAATATGCGCATGCGCGTTTTATTCGGGCTGCTTTGCCGCAGTTGGCCGAAGCAGGCACGCGTAAAATGTATATCGAACATTTTCAACAATGGATGCAGCCTGTTTTGGATGAATGGCAAGAAACGGGAGACGCATCCGATGTCAAACGATTGTTCAATGAAGCGTTAGGTCTTGCTCATTCACGTGATCAGTGGGTGCATACCTGGAAAATTTTGAATGTCGCGCGCGAAAACAATATTCGTGTAATCGCCCTTGAGCCGGATACGGTTTATGCCCCCTATATCGGTCTTTCGATTTTAGGGCGTAATTACGAATGGCAAAAGCGCATCGAACAAGACCAAGCGCAATCGCCGTCGCCCTATATCCTCTATTGCGGGCAGGGACATGTGACCCGCAAGAATGACCATGGTGCGTTTCCTGTCACCAAAATGCTAGGTATTCCGGCTGTTATGCTGCGCAGGGGGTTGCCGTCCTATCACGAAAGCGCGGTCGACCAGGATCTATTCCATTGTTGGTTGCCTATGTCTTTCGACCAGACTCAGATTACGGGGGTCCGGATGCAAGCGCCTAAGCTCGTTCATTGACTTTCCAGGTCTTGTCCTGGCCCATAGAACAGCGTAATAGTAGCCCATGAGTCTATTTGACCGCACTGCCCGTTCTTTCCTTTTGGTGGAAATCGCCAAGGGGTTGGCTTTGACGTTTTCGTATATGTTCAAGCAGCGCGTGACGCTCAACTACCCATTTGAAAAAGGCCCGATCAGCCCACGCTTCCGTGGCGAGCATGCTTTGCGCCGTTACCCCAATGGGGAAGAACGTTGTATTGCTTGCAAACTGTGTGAAGCGATTTGCCCGGCGCTTGCGATCACTATCGAGGCCGAGCCGCGTGAAGATGGATCGCGCCGCACCACGCGTTACGACATCGACATGACCAAATGCATTTACTGCGGTCTGTGCCAGGAAGCATGTCCGGTCGATGCGATTGTTGAAGGTCCGAATTTCGAATATGCGACTGAAACGCATGCTGAGCTTCTCTATAACAAAGAGAAACTGCTGGCCAATGGCGACCGTTGGGAAGCGCAAATCGCGCAAAACTTGGCTCAAGACGCGCCCTATCGTTAATTGTCATAAAAATTGAAGTTAGGGCAGGACTGTGGTATTCAAAACCGCATGATCGAGGCCCAGCCATCCCCCTATCTTTCCGAAATTTTCGAGCGTCATGCCAAAGGACGCAAAGATAGTGATGTCGTAATTAATTCCATCATGATGGTTGGTGCGCATATGAAGGGCACAACCAGTTCTAAAATTGCTGATCTGACTCGCGCGACCTTGATGGCGAATAACGACGAGGGGTATTTGCGCGTGATCGCGGATAATATGCCGGATGGCTTTCGACTAGCTGAAAATCCGCGCCTTGTTGTCTCCAACATTGCGCATGGACCGGAGCATGATTTTCTGCGGCATAAGGACAAGGTGGACATGGTGGTGTTCTGTTATATCGCGCATGAACCTGACAATCTTGAGAGTGGCATAACAACCAACGATCAACAAAGCCCACTTTCCGATGATATATCATGGCATGAATCTTTGGTTCGTAGCGGCGCAAAACTAACCGTAAATATCATCAGCACCAAAATAGACGAGGGTGATGAGGATTTGGAACTGCCTTTGCAGCTCCTGCATCGCGAGCCCTATACCGTTATAAAACTGCATCATGGGCCGTGGAACGGTGCATGGCATGCATTGCAGGATTTCCAATTTTTATCACATAGGGATGCAATATCACCCAAAAAATTGACACCGGCCTAGAAGAGTTGCGAGATTGACCCATGCCTAAAATTATAGACCATAGCAAAAATCCAAAAAGCGAGTGGGACAACGATGCCAATTATCCAACGCCCATCTACGGTCGCGGTGAAAAGAAAAATATTTTGGATGGTTGGGTTTTAAAGCATCCTGAGCGTTGTCTTATCATGCCGCAACTAAGCCTAAAGG
>DATCRN010000251.1:0-3141 GCA_036568945.1 Alphaproteobacteria bacterium
GCACACGGCTTATGAATGAAACCAAGTTTGAAGTTTTTCCGATTTTGAATAAGTTTCTGCGCGGCAATAGCAGCATGGGCAAATTATCCGATTTGAATACGGAGAATTTGGCATTCGCAGTCGCCACCAATTTGGTTGGTGAATCCACCGTGCGCCAATTGGCGCCCAAAGCAGGCAATATTCCGCCGCTACTGTTATCTGTTTTGTATCAACTCGATACCGATGGCGATACGCCGGAAAAAGCGTGCCTTGCGATCGAGGCGCTACGCCGCGGCATCATCGATACGCGTGAACTGATCACGCTGTATGAACGTCCGCATTATGATTCCACATGGTTGGTCGGCGATATCACAGCGCCAGTGACCGTGCATCCTTGCATGATCCCGTCTGTTTTATACCAGCGCATTGCATCGAACAAAGAACAGCCGCGTCATGATGCCGCAATCCGTTACACGCTGGATGTCATGAAGGGCATGCCGGATGCGGCCCTGTGGCCCATGGCGGTTTACTTTAAAGACATGGATGTGCGTTTGGCGGCCAATAAGCCCTATCTGTGGCGGGCATCGCGCATTTTGGCCTATGAAAAAGGCGAATTACCTGTGCAATGGGAGCAGGGTTGGCGCGCCCGCATGGCCAGTGGCCAGAATATTGAGGGCGTATCCCCATTTTGGTTGGTGAATGCCATCGTATCACCGCGTCTTGCGACAGAGGAAAATTTAAACATTTGGCGTGGCCAATGGCCATCCGAGGTCGCCAGAATCGATTCTCGCGACCCGTATTTACCCTATATTTTGGGGCTAACCCCTTCAGAACGTGTCGAAACTGGTAAAAATCCGAAGACTAAGTCTAGCAATTATGAAAATAAATTGTCGTTGACATTTTCCAGAACGTACGCTATGCCTTCTTATGGTTTGACGCAAAGACTGGCTGATGTTATTGAAAAAGGACAGACGGGTCAGTCCGTTGCACTATTACTGATCGGATACGGAGCCATCCCGCCAGATCAGGTTATCCCAGACCAGATGGCGCTGATTTTAGAGGGTTTAAGTAAGGCCGGTTTAAGAAGTGATGCCCAGCGTTTTGCGTTGGAAGTATTACGGTAAAGAATAAAAGACTGGAAAAAGTAAACTTAATATCTTAATACTTATTAATATTACTGATTAAGACAGGTTAATTAGGAGAAAAACCATGCCGCGTCCAGGGCGCCCAGCGAAGCCGAAACAGCCGCTGCACAAAAATATTGAATCATTTCTCGACATGCTGATGTCTGAAAAAGGCGCAGCTATGAACACGCGCCATGCTTACGAGCGCGACTTAATCGATGTCGAATCATATTTGAAGCCGAAAGGCGTTGATATCACCAAGGCGTCCACTGCAAATCTGCGTGACTATCTTGATGATCTCGCACACAAACAACACACGAAGGGCGAACAAACTGCTCAGATTGCTGTGCGCACAGTTGCGCGCCGCTTGAGCGCGCTTCGTCAGTTCTATCGTTTCCTCGTTTCGGAAAACATTCGCAAGGATGATCCGACATCAACGATCGACTCGCCGAAACAAACACGTACTCTGCCGAAAACGTTGGCAGAAAACGAAGTCAGCCACTTGATCAAAACCGCAGGCTCGATGGGCGGCGTGAATGCTGTTCGTTTGGTGTGCCTCTTGGAGATGTTGTATTCCACCGGTCTTCGCGTATCGGAACTGGTCGGTCTTCCGATTTCCGCTGTGAACGATGGATCGCAATTCCTGATCATCGCCGGCAAAGGTGGTCGTGAGCGTATGGTTCCGCTCTCCGATCCGGCGCAAAAAGCGCTCAACAATTACATGAAGGTCCGCCAGCAATTCGTTGGTGCAGATGATACGGATGGCGTTCGCGCTCAATGGCTGTTCCCATCCAAAACATCGGTCGTTGGCCACCTGACACGTCAGCGTTTTGCTCAGCTTCTCAAAGAGTTGGCGAAGGCTGCTGATATGCCGTCTGATAAAGTTTCGCCGCACGTTCTGCGTCACGCGTTCGCAACCCATCTGCTCCGTAACGGTGCCGATCTGCGTTCCGTTCAGAAAATGCTGGGCCACGCCGATATCGCCACCACACAGATCTATACCCATATGTTGGGTGAAGACCTGAAGAAAAAAGTGGCTGATAAGCATCCGATGTCCAAGTCGGCATCGCGTTAAGTCAAGCGGATAATTTCTTTAAAAGGGGCACAAATCGTAGATTTTTGTGCCCTTTTTTGTTAGCTTGCCCGGTCTTTAACAATAGATGGTTGGTTCATGCTTGAGTTTGAAAAACCCGTTTTAGAACTGGAAGCCAAAGTGCGCGAACTGCGCGCCATGACATCTCCGGAACCGGGATTCTCGATCGCCGAAGAAGTCGATCGCATGGAACGCAAAATCGACAAGCTTTTAAAGACCGCTTACGAAAAACTCACGCCCGATCAAAAAGTTCAGGTCGCACGCCATCCGGAGCGTCCGCACTTTTTGGATTATACGCGCGCATTAATCGAAGATTTCACGCCCCTGGCCGGCGACCGCAATTTTGGCGAAGACCGCGCCTTGATCGGTGGCCTAGGACGTTTCCGTGGACAATCTGTTGTCATTATGGGACACGAGCGTGGCCATGATACGACATCGCGCATCAATCATAATTTCGGCATGGCACGTCCGGAAGGATACCGTAAGGCGCAGCGACTCATGCGCATGGCGGATGATTTTGGGTTGCCCATTGTCACCTTAGTCGACACGGCGGGTGCATACCCGGGTGTGGACGCGGAAGAACGCGGGCAATCCGAAGCGATCGCGCGCGGCATTGAAACCTGTTTATCCGTCGGGGTGCCTTTGGTGTCTGTGATTATTGGCGAAGGCGGATCTGGCGGAGCCATTGCGATTGCCGCTGCGAACCGCGTCTACATGCTAGAGCATTCAATTTATTCTGTGATCAGCCCTGAAGGTTGCGCATCCATCCTATGGCGGTCGGCCGCGCACGCGAAAGATGCGGCGATTGCGCTCAGGATTACGGCCGAGGATATGCAAAGCAACGGTTTGGTCGACGATATCATTCCTGAAATGTTGGGCGGCGCGCACCGCAACCGCGATTCCGTCATGAAATCGGTCGGCGATACCATTGAAAAGGCCCTGAAT
>DATCRN010000252.1:0-2829 GCA_036568945.1 Alphaproteobacteria bacterium
ACATTCCTCTTGCGATGATCAATGGCCGCTTGTCCGCACGCAGCGCCGCGCGCTGGTCCAAAATGCCGAAACTAATCAGCACGATTTTATCGTGGTTTGATGTGGTGTTGGCGCAAAGTGTCGATGATGCCAGCCGCCTTAAGTCTCTTGGAGCCCGTGCTATTCCTGCAGGTAATATCAAATATGCGGCAGCGCCTTTGGCTGTTGATGCGCAAAACTTGGCAAGCCTCAAGACTCAAATCAATGGCCGTTCGATTGTTTTGTTTGCCAGCACGCATGCGGGTGAAGAAGACATTGTCCGTGATGTGTACAAAAACCTATCCGAGAAACACCCCAATTTACTCATAGCAATCATGCCGCGTCACCCACGTCGTGGTGATGAGATTATCACTCTTTTATCCGATCTAAATGTCGCGCGGCGCAGTACGGGTGATGCCATCACGCCTTCAACGCAAATTTATTTGGCAGATACAGTGGGTGAAGCTGGATTGTTTTATACCCTGGCGCCTATCGCTTTTGTCGGCAATTCGTTGATCACCGATCCCGGCGGTGGGCACAATTTGCTGGAACCTGCGCATCTTGATTGTGCGATCCTCCATGGTCCACATATGTGGAATTTTCCTGAAATTGAACGTGATCTACGCGCGGCGGGGGGTAGCGTAACGGTCAAAGACACAAATGATCTTACGGCGCAAATCGATGCCTTGCTCAAGGATTCCGCGCGTCGCCAAGCCTTAGCGGATGCCGCCTTGGCGTTCGTCCGTACCCAGGATAAAGTCTTAGATGATGTGACGGAACATTTGCGCCCTGTCATGGGCAAGGCTGGGATTGTTTTATAATGGTGCGCCAACCCCATTTCTGGTCGGTTAAACATCACCCGTTCAGCGTGATGCTGACACCTATATCTTGGCTATGGACTGGTGTGTCTGCACTGCGCGCGCAGATGATCAAACCCTACACATCGTCCGTCGCGGTCATTTGCATCGGTAATATCACCGCAGGCGGTACAGGCAAAACGCCAACCGCGATCACCATCGCTCAAGCCCTGCAAGGCAAGAAAGTAGCCTTTCTAACGCGCGGCTATGGCGGCAAACAAAAACGCCCGCTTTTGATTCAAAACGCAACCGATGCCGCGCAATATGGCGACGAAGCTATTCTACTTTCGCGCCATGCACCAACGATCGTCTCTAAAAATCGCGTTGCCGGCCTTAAAATCGCCGAGCAGCAAGGCTTCGATGTTGTGATTGCCGATGATGGATTCCAAAACCCATCATTCGCTAAAACCAAATCCATTTTGGTGATCGACGGTGCTATTGGCCTTGGCAACGGATCGGTCATTCCCGCAGGGCCGTTGCGCGAAAGTGCTAAAAAAGCTGCCGCGCGTGCCGATGCCATTTTGATCGTGGGTAATGACGCAACGTATGTCGCTGCCTATTT
The DNA here is from genome assembly GCA_036568945.1 of Alphaproteobacteria bacterium. Classification (GTDB taxonomy): domain Bacteria; phylum Pseudomonadota; class Alphaproteobacteria; order Micavibrionales; family UBA1664; genus UBA6145. The sequence continues at coordinate 1,438 of DATCRN010000252.1, forward strand.
CCCTCATAAACCTGTTTGGCGTGGTGATTTTAAAGTGGCAGCAAATGCGCCCGATATAACGCAACCCTATGTGGCGTTCGCAGGCATCGGCAGACCCGAGAAATTTTTCAATACGCTCGGCGATCATGGTTACATGCTTGCTGAAACCGTGTCTTTCCCCGATCACCATGTCTATAGCGATGCAGATATAAAACGCTTGCAACGTTTGGCGCAGCGCCATCAGGCACAATTGATCACGACGGAAAAGGACCGTGTCAAATTGCCTGTGAGTGCAGATATTGCTTCTTTGCCTGTCACGATGATGATCAATCGTGATTTGAGCGGTTTTTTGTCATGAATTATTTGATTGAATATGCGCTGCTGCGCAGTTTTTTAGGCCTCTTTGCGCTTCTGCCAACCGAAACTGCATCGAATGCCGGTGGCGCCATATTTCGCACCATCGGCCCGTTGATGGGGATTTCCAAAGTGGCTAAGCGCAACATGCAACGCGCATTTCCTCATTGGGATGATGTCCAGATAAACACCAACCTTAAAAACATGTGGGATCATTTGGGTCGTATCGTCGCGGAATACCCGCATCTTGAGGATATCGCCAAAAATCGTACCACATTGGAACAAGACCCAAACACATCGCTTGATGGCGCGGTTATTTTTGCAGGTGGTCACATCGGCAATTGGGAGGTCATGCCCCCCACATTGCTGTATCAAGCAGGCATTGAAATGCATGCTGCGTATCGCGCGCCGAATAATCCTTATGTCGATAAGCTTGTCGTCCAATATCGCAGCGCGCGCGGTCGTTTAAAAAGTTTCGGCAAAACACGCGGCGGTCTCGCCGGCATTTTAAAATTGCTCCAAGACGGTGGCAGAATCGGCATGCTGATCGATCAAAAGATGAATACCGGCATTGAAGCCTCTTTTTTTGGGCATCCTGCCATGACCAGTACCGCCTTCGTGGAAATGGCGCGCAAAACCGGCTGCGCCCTCGTGCCTTTTCGCTGTATCCGCCTGCCCGGCTGCCGTTTTATCGTGCAAACCTTTTCAGCCCTGCCTATCGATGGCCGTACGACGGAAGAAGTCGTGGCACACATGCATAGTATTCTCGAAAGCTGGATCAACGCGCACCCAGAGCAATGGCTTTGGCTGCATAGACGTTGGAAATCTTAACGTTAAGCTGGAACGCTTTCGCCTGATTGATCTGGCCCGCGGCGCAACTTCAGGTAATACAGCGTGTTGGCCGATACGAAGTAAGACGAGTGCGTCCCGATCAAAATACCGACGAACAAGGCCGAAACGAAGCTGCGGATCACCATACCGCCAAACAACCACAGAGCCAGCAACGCCAAAATTGTCGAACCCGACGTCATGATGGTACGTGCGAGCGTGGAGTTGATC
>DATCRN010000253.1:0-7956 GCA_036568945.1 Alphaproteobacteria bacterium
TTGCTTATCTTCGCCTTGGTCGATTTATCGAACATGTGCCCGATCCTGTCACTACTGGTTTTACTGCGGGGATTGCCGTTATTTTGGGCGTGATTTCTCTCAATGACTTTTTAGGCATGGGATTGGATATGTCGCACGGCCATTTCCCTGAAAAAGTCGCCCTATTAGCCAGGCATCTAGCAGACATCAATCCTTATGCCGCTTTAGTAGGTATCGTGACTTTGGCTCTAATGATTTTTGGCAGGCGCATTATTCGCCTTATTCCACCGACTATTTTAGGCATAGGGGCAGGGATAGGGTTATCACTTTTGTTTGCGCGGAACGGGCACCCTATAGCCACGATTGCTAGTCAATTTCATTACGTTTTGCCAAACGGCATGAGCGGCGCGGGTATTCCGCCATATCCACCGCATTTTGGCCTGCCGGAAATACCGGATAATTGGGTACCGTATTTGTATCCAGCTCTTATCATCGCGCTGCTTGCAGCATTGGAATCGCTGTTGGCTGCTCAGGCCGCAGATAAAATGACGGGGCATAGGCATCACCCAAACGCCGAATTATACGCTATCGGCGCTGGCAATATCGCATCCGGGTTCTTTTCTGGCATTCCAGCAACCGGCGCCATTGCCCGTACGGCGGCTCTGATTAACAACGGTGCGACTTCACCTCTCGCGTCGTCTATGCATGCTTTATTCATTCTTTTATACGTGGTACTGCTCGCACCCCTGATCGGGCATATTCCCATGACGACGCTAGCGGCGATTTTGATTCAAACGGCATGGCGCATGTCGCATGCGCCACATTTTTGGCGAATATTGCGCGGTCACGGCTATCATAAGGCAGGGGTTTTGCTGGCTACATTTGGGATGACGATTGCCATTGACATGGTTGCGGGCGTTGCGACTGGTCTTATTTTGCACTTTGGTTTCTTGTTCGCCATAAAGAATAAATCACGCCCGTACTCAGAAGACCAAAGGTAACACTTAACGAAATAGAGGGCGGGAATTTATCACCGTCAAACACGAAATCATTCAAGAAGATCTTGGATCCGATAAAGACCAAAACGGCAGCTAGCGCATATTTCAAATATTCAAATCGTGCCATCATGGCAGACAAAGCAAAATACAAGGTCCTAAGGCCTAAAATCGCAAAAATATTGGATGTATAGATAATATACGTATCCGTCGTTAGCGCAAAAATGGCAGGCACGGAATCAACTGCGAAAATCACATCTGCGCATTCAATCAAAATCAATGCGACCATCAGAGGCGTAAAAGCCGTTACGATTTTGCCCTTTCCATCTGGTTCTTTGATAAAAAATTGGTGGCCATGCAAACGGTTGGATACGCGCACATGTTTGCGCAGGAATTGTAGGATCGGATTATGTTCGATGTCCATGTTATCGTGATCGGCGCTGAACATCTTAATGCCGCTATAGATCAAGAAGGCTGAGAATAAATACAATAGCCAATGGAATTCAGCGACAAGGGCGGCACCCACCCCAATCATAACGCCACGCAGAACAATGACGCCCAAAATACCCCAGAACAAAACGCGGTGCTGATAGGCGCGCGGAATGGCAAAATATCCAAAGATAAGCGCCATGACGAAGAGGTTGTCCATGGATAAAGATTGTTCGATGACATAGCCCGTGTAATAGGTCATCGCACTCTCTGGCCCTTTTTCCATCCAGATCCAACCGCCAAAGGCAACGGCCATCGCAATATAGAAAGTATAAATGGTAAGCGAGCGTTTTGCAGAAATCTCTTTATCGCCTTTATTGAGAACGCCAAGATCCAACGCGAGAAGCAGGACGACGAGCGTCATAAAAACGCTCCACATCCATACGGGAGTTCCTAAAAATAATTCAGTCATCAAGCAGCCTTTGAAGCAGGATTATTGAGTGCAGTCTTCACCGCATCGGTGATGTAATCGATTTGCGCGTCGGTCAAATAGGGGTGCATGGGCAGGGATATAACTCTGGCGCTTAAGTTTTCACTGACCGGCAAGCCATTACCTGCCACCGGGTACTCTTTATAGGCCGTTTGCTGGTGCAAACCCTTGGGATAATAGACGGCCGTGGGAATGCCTTTTTCTTTTAAAGCCGCCGCAAGCGCGTTGCGGTTCGTACCGTCTTTTAAGAGCAGCGTATATTGTGCCCAAACGGATGTAAGACCATCTGGAACATGCGGCGTAGTAACAATATCTTTAAGCGCCGCTGTATAACGTGCAGCAATGCGGTTCCGCGCTTCAATCTCATGCGCATAGACGTCCAGTTTTTCGAGCAAGATCGCGGCTTGCACTGTATCGAGGCGTGCATTCATGCCGATGCGCACGTTATCGTACTTGTCTTCGCCTTTGCCATGGAAACGCAAGGATAATAACAGCTCTGCAATTTTATCATTATTGGTAAAAATTGCCCCGCCATCGCCGTAGCATCCCAAGGGCTTAGCCGGGAAAAATGATGTGGTCGCGATATCGCCGATCGAACCCGCGATGCGGCCTTTATAATTGCCGCCGAAGCCTTGCGCGGAATCGGCGATCAACCACAGACCGTTTTGTTTGCAGAAGGATTCGATCGCATCATAATCAGCCGGTAAACCGAATAAATCGACGGAAATCACTCCTGCCGGCTTCAGATTTTCCGCTTTGGCCTTTTCCATCGCCGCTTTCAGGGATGCTACATCCATATTAAACGTATCGGGCAGCACATCGACGAAGATAGGGATGGCGCCAAACCAGCAGACGACTTCTGCCGTTGCAGCGAATGTAAAGCTCGGCACAAACACAGCTTGGCCCGCTTCAATGTTGAGTGCACGAAGGCTAAGCGCAATCGCATCCGTTCCGTTGGAACACGCAACGGCGTGCTTTGCGCCACAAAATTGAGCCAGCTGCTGTTCAAGTTTTTTGACTTCGGGGCCTAAAATAAATTGGCCGTGTTGAAGCACGCCTTGAATGGCATTTTCGATTTTCCCGCTTAAGGCCGCGCGTTGCGCTTTTAAATCTACAAATTCAATTGGCAGAACATCACTCATAGAATTTCTTTCAAATTTCCGTTTTCTTCTTTGTATTTGCGTCCCGAACGCGGGCAGACAAGGTCTTCCCCTAAAATTTCACCATCGTGGCTGACCCAACCCATGCGTTTGGCGGGTACACCGACCATCAGCGCGTGGTCCGGCACGTCTTTGGTCACCACGGCGCCGGCGCCAACCATGCAATAAGCGCCCAAAGTATTGCCGCACACGACCGTCGCATTCGCGCCAATCGTGGCACCGCGTTTGACGAGCGTGGTTTTAAATTGATCTTTGCGTTGCACATGCGCGCGCGGGTTCAAGACATTCGTGAACACGCAAGACGGCCCGCAGAATACGTCATCTTCCAAGACAACGCCCTTATAAAGGGAGACATTGTTTTGAATTTTACAATTGCGGCCGATCGTGACATCGGGCCCGATCATCGCATTTTGTCCGATCACGCAATCTGCTCCAATGCGGCAACCAGGCAGGATATGCACGAAATGCCAAACCTTGCTGCCATGCTCAAGGGACGATCCGGCATCGACATAGGCGGATTCATGAATAAAGACATCGCTCATTTCGCAGCCTCATCACACGCTTGCAGCAGTTTTAGCACGCGCAAGGCCTCATGGCCATCCGTACGGGGGCTGGCGCCTGTTTCCATGCATTCAAGGAAATGCAGACATTCTTCTTTTAAGGCTTCGGCGGGTTCTAAGACCATATATTCCGCCTCGGTCTTGTGTAAAACAGGGAAACCGGCTTCGAATTCCACGGTGTTCTTATAAACGGCTAATTTCTTTTCAAACGGCAAAGTGTCATCAAACACTGCCATGCCGAGGTCTCCAACTACGACCAGCTTTTGCTCTTTAAAAGGATTAAGCCACGATACAGTGACGTGCGCATCCAGTCCGTCCCCGAAATAAAAATGAGCGGATGCGCTGCTGGCCAAATTGCTTTGCGGCTCCAAACTAGGCGTGTAATGCGCGGCGACTTTAATAGGTTCGCGTCCTGCCAGGCTTAAAATCATCGATAGATCATGCGGCGCAAACGACCAGAACACGTTTTCTTCGGTGCGGATTTTTCCGAAGTTGAGACGATTGGAATAAATATTACGCAATTTTCCGAATGCGCCCTGATCGCACAGGGATTTTAATTTTAGAAAGGCTGGGTGATATTGCAGCAGGTGGCCAACCATCAAAATTTTGTCGGCGCTCTTGGCGGCCGCAATCATCATCTGCGCTTCATCGACTGATAACGCGATAGGCTTTTCGACCAGAACATGTTTGCCAGCTTCGAATGCTTTTAAGGCGAGCTCTGCATGCAAATGTGCGGGCGCGGCAATCACGACGCCCTCAATTTTCTCATCGGCCAAAATATCGGCATAGGGGAGGGCGCGTACGGAGTATTGTTTGGCCATGGCATCTGCTGTGGTGGGATGCGGGTCGGACACGGCCGCAAGAGCACCGATTTCATGGATGTTGCGCACCAGGTTTTTACCCCAGTATCCGCAGCCGATAACGGCGATGTTTTGTTTGAAAGACATGACGTTTTGTAAGGCTTTGCGGGCAATTTGACCATAGTTTTTTTAAAAGCCTTGAAGTCGCCCAAAATTAGGCACAATCTTCGGCGATTCTAACCTTGTACGACTAGAGTTACCTCCATAACCCTAAAGAAAGTGAGTGTCATATGATGCTTCGTAAAACCCTTCTCTCGGCAATTTTGCTGGGCGCTTTTGCAGTACCTGCAATGGCTGAAGATGTGCCTGCTAATACAGGTCCCGGCTCAGGTGGAGCTCCTGGTAAAATGGAATTTAAAAATCCTGCCGATACGAACGGTGATGGAATCTTGAGCAAAGCCGAATTTATGGCGGCTCAAGAAAAACGTTTTGCCGAGATCGACAAAGACGGCGATGGCAACATCACCAAAGAAGAACACAAGGCCCACCGCGAATCCAAAAAGGCGGAATGGCAAGCCAAGCGTAAAGAAATGAAAGATCATCGCGGTGATGGCGAAGGTCCGGGCGAGCCGCCGGTTGATTAATTTTTAGTTTCCTAGGTGCGAAAAAGGCGGTCTTTAAAACCGCCTTTTTTATTTCGTTCGCTTTTCTCGCCCCCAAGGCTGCTCGCAATGTTCTTGTCTAAGTCCATGCGTCAATGTTTCGCGATAATCGAATACGTAACACCGTCCATGCCATTTGGACTCTTCTTGCGGCACATCTTCCAGATATTTTAGGATGCCGCCTTTGAGGTGATACACTTCCGGAAATCCCTTGGCTTTCATATAAGACGACGCTTTTTCGCAACGAATGCCGCCAGTGCAAAACATCGCAACTTTTTTATGAACGTTCGGATCAAGATTTTTTTCAATGAAATCGGCAAATTGCCCAAAGCTTTGCGTCTTTGGATTAAGAGCGCCTTCGAACGTGCCCTCGATCACTTCGTAATCATTTCGCGTATCGATCAACACAATATCAGGATCGTTTAATAAATCGTTCCAATCAGCTGCTGCTACATACGTGCCTACGTTTTTGGCCGGTTGGGCCATAGATTCGCGCATCGTGACGATTTCTTTTTTGTGTTTGATTTTTAGGCGCAGAAAAGGTTTTTCTTGTGCGGTCGAAAATTTGAGTTCTAGACGCGACAAATCCATCATCTCCCGCAGGATATTAATCAAAGTTTCAAGCTGATCGCGGCTTTCGGCGGCGATGGTGCCATTAATGCCTTCTTCGGCCAAAATCAGCGTACCCAAAATGCCATGCGCCGCGCATGCTTCCTTCACACGCGGTCGAATGTCCGCTGGGTTTTCCAGCGTCGTAAAGCAATACAGGGCGGCGACATTCCACATGGGACAAATTTCGTAAAGGATTACATTAAGGATGGTCAAGAATAATGCGAATGCTAGATTCCCGGGATGCGAATCGCATTGTTAACTTTTTGCCTGATTTTGGCCGGTTGTGCTGCGACCGATCAACCGTCATCCCGCGGAAATCAAGCCGGAGACCTGAATGCGGCCAATGCCGTTTGCCTTAAACGCGGTCTCAAACCCGGCACCTATAATTATAGCAGCTGTTACCAGAATCGCCCCGAGGTCCAGGCCTATGAACGCAATTCTCGCCTTTCTAACAATGCGATTATCCTCAAAAACCGCTCGGTCTATTCGTCCTACCGCGGCCGTTCTTATCCGGTGGAATAATTATCTAGCTGCCGATACAAAACTACTCGGCGCTTGATCGACAATTGCGATCTGGCCGCCATGGACGATTTGCAAAACGGCCATGCCCCGCTCAGCGAGACCATCGCTGCGGAAGCGGAAGATGCCATCAACGCCTGAAAAGCCATTCGGATTGGTGATCGCATTTTTATCAAACGCTTCGCGTGCGCCACTGATTGCCCCCTGACGCGCCAAAACAATTGCAAGCGCAGCTGCGTCATAACCGATGCTGGCCAGACGCGGCGGCATCGATCCGTAAATGCGTTGATAGTTGCGTTCGAACGCCGTACGCACTTGTGGGGAAGGTGCGGCATAATAGGCATTGGTCATGTTGGCATCCGACGTAATGCCAGCATCATCCCAAAGACCCGTGCCCAAATAGGTCACGCGATCGGAACCTAAACCGTAAGATTTCAGTGTCGATGCCAAAGCATGCAGGGCGTTGCCGCCAACAGGCATGAAAATGCCATCAAACGCCGCGCCGTTCGTAGCACCTGCGGTTAGCTGCGCTACAGCGGTTGCCGCATCGCTGCCATCCGGCGCGATGCGCACGACGGCTTGCGATGAAATGCCGCTGCGTTGCGCGGTGGTTTGGAAGGCTTGCAAAACTGCATCGCCGTACACATCGCGCGGCGCGATGATCGCAATTCTTTTAAGGCCCTTGGCTGCGGCAAATTCCGCAATGCGTTGCGCTTGACCAAAGGGGAGCACGCCCATGGTAAAGGTATTACCGCCCGCGACACGCCAGTCGGTTGAGAATCCGATCACGGTTAGACCATAATTCCGCGCGGCGGCTTTTGCCGCTTCCACTTCGTTTGAGAAGACGGGACCTAGGATTAAACGTGCGCCTTCGCGCGCGGCTTCATCGACCGCTTTGCGCGCGCCTTCTGCGGTGCCACCGGTATCTTTGGGCACCAACTGGAAATTATTTTCATGCAGATCGAATACGGCCAATTGTGCCGCCTGCAAAATCGATTGGCCAAGTGCACCATTGGTGCCGCTTTGCGGGACTAAAATTGCTACGCGGATGGGTTCGCGTAACGTATCGGCGGCAACGACACCGCCTGGATTCATGGCGCTGGTGCCTGTGTATGTCGGCTCTGTGGTCGTCACGTTTTCTGGGAAAGCGGCTGAAGATCGCGGGCTTTGCGTACTTGGGGCACAGGCCGCCAGTAAAATCGTTAAAAGGCCGGTAAAAAAGACACCGCGCAGCATGAAACACCTATATATTCATCGTTATGAGTGACGACATTCATTCCACGGATAGCGAACAAGTGCAACCCGGCCTGTATTTGGTGTCTACGCCAATCGGCAATTTGCGCGATATTACATTGCGCGCATTGGATACGCTCAAAGGTGTTGATGCCATCGTCTGCGAAGATTCCCGCGTTACCGGCAAATTGTTAAATAGTTACGGCATCACCAAAAAGAAGATTGTTTATAACGACCATAGTGACGAAGCCGATCGAAACGCCCTGATCAAACAATTGAATGATGGCGCATCCTTGGCCTTGGTGTCGGATGCCGGCACGCCTTTATTATCCGACCCCGGCTTTAAATTGGTGCATGATGCACTCCGAGCGGGCATACGCGTGATTCCCTTGCCGGGGCCGTCGGCTTTACTGCCGGCGTTGCAGCTCTCCGGCCTGCCCAGCGACCGCTTCTTGTTCGCGGGTTTTCTGCCGCATAAACAAGGCGCGCGCAAAACCATGCTGGAAGACCTCAAGCA
>DATCRN010000254.1:0-12046 GCA_036568945.1 Alphaproteobacteria bacterium
ATGATGTGCTGGCAACCGTTCCGGCAAAACATCAGACTTTGATGTTCTCCGCCACGTTTGCGCCTGCAATCATCAAATTCGCGCAAAAATATCTGAATGATCCGATCCGTATCGAAATTGCGCCGGAACGCCGTACGGCCGAGAATATTGAGCATGCTGAAATTCACTGCTCCGATACCGAACGTTTTGCGCATCTGACGGAAGAACTGAAAAAACGCGAAGGCTCGATCATCATGTTCGTGAAAACGAAACATGGTGCCGACCGCATGGCCAAACGCCTTACGACCACCGGTCATTCGGCTGATGCGATCCATGGCGGCCTATCCCAAAAACAACGCGATCGCGCGATTGCCGGATTTCGTAATAAGAAATCCCGCATCATGGTGGCAACGGATGTGGCCGCGCGTGGTCTTGACGTTCCGCACGTTGAACACGTGATCAACTACGATCTGCCACAAGTGGCGGAAGATTACGTACACCGCATCGGCCGCACAGCACGCGCAGGCGCAAAAGGCAAAGCCCTAAGCCTGATCATGCCGGCCGATAAGGGTAAATGGGCTGCGATTCAACGCATTCTCAACCCACGTCCGGCAGGCGAACGTGGTCGTGATAACGACCGCCGCCCGGGCCGCGCAAACCCGAATTACAATCGTCCGAATACACGCCCATTCCAAAAACGTGGCCCGGTTCGTGAACGCAAACAGGACGATTTTTCGATCGACCCTGCATCACTTGATCTGGCATCGAGCATGGAGCGCAAATTCGACCGTAAACCATTCGGCGATAAAAAATCCGGCGAGCGTAATTACGCGAATAAACGTCCGTTTGGCGACAAGAAGCCATGGGGCGAGAAAAAGTCTTTTGGAGATAAAAAACCTTGGGGTGATAAAAAGGAGTTCGGTGAAAAGAAGCCCTTTGGTGACAAAAAACCGTTCGCCAAAAAAGAGTGGAAAAAGAACGGCGATAAGCCGACCAGCACTGGTTTTAAAAAGCCCTTTAAACAAGATGGCGCCAAACCCTTCAAAAAGCGCCCATTTTCTAAAGGAAAACCCGGCAACTTGAGAAGCCGCGGCTGATATGCTCTTATGCGGGGGACCAAATCTTAAAAAGGGCCCCCGCAATGAGCTTCCTTCCCAAAAAAACTAAATTTAATGAATTGATGCATGATCTATCGGAGACTGTTTGTGCCGGTCCGTCTTATTTAAAGACATATGTTGAAACAACCAATTCCGATGAAAAGGCCCGTGCCGGCAAAGCCTTAATGGAAGGCCGCCTACGCAGCAAGGACCTTGCCGCGCAAATTACGCAAGAATTGTGCCTGTCCTACATCACACCGTTCGACCGCGACGATATTCAAGAATTTGCCAACACACTTTATAAAATTCCCAAACTGATTGAAAAGGTACGCGAGCGCCTAGACATGCATAACATGGCGCAGAGCAACGGTGACTTCTCACGTCAGATTGACGTCATCCTGGCCGAAGCGCATGCGATGAAGGACATCACCGACCATTTGGTTAAAAAACCAGACAGCCGCAAAGTTCGCGATAATGTCACTGTTCTTTACGATCTGGAATATAAGGGCGATGCGATTTTAGGCGAACTGCTCGGTAATCTCTTTAAAACGCAACAAGAAGCGCGCGAGCTGATCCTGCGCAAAGACATTTACGACATGTTGGAAAAAATCATCGACCGTTACCGCGATGCCGCCGGTGTTGCTTTGCAGATCGTTTTAAAACATGGCTGATCAATTATTTACACTTCTAGCCGTTGTGGTCATTCTCACGTTGATATTCGATTATATAAACGGGTTTCATGATGCGGCTAATGCCATTGCTACGGTCGTATCTACGCGCGCATTATCGCCGATTGTGGCCGTAACTTATGGTGCTGTCTTAAACTTAGCCGGCGCCCTCATTGGAACAAAAGTGGCGGCTACGATTGGGTCTGGACTTGTTCAAACGAATGCGCTCACCATTCACACTGTGCTTTTTACCGTGATAGGCGCCATCATTTGGAACTTGATCACCTGGTATAAAGGACTTCCTACGTCATCCTCACACGCAATCATCGGTTCGTTACTGGGCGCAGCCTATTTTTCTGCACCTGGAACAGAAGACAGTATTTTATGGGGAAAACTGACCGAAAAAGTATTGGTCCCTATGATTGCATCACCTGTCTTAGGCATTTGCGGAGGCTTTTTGATGATGTTGACCGTATTGTGGGTTGTTCGCAAACTCACACCTCACACGGTTAATCGTGCCTTTAGCAAATTGCAGATTTTCTCTTCGGGATTTATGGCGCTCAACCACGGTCATAATGATGCTCAAAAATCCATGGGGATTATTGCGCTCGCTTTAATGCTATCCAACCCGGGACAAGAATTCCACGTACCTACTTGGGTGATCGTTAGTTGCGCGGTGGCCATGGGTCTTGGCACCATGTCAGGTGGCTGGCGTATTATCCGTACCCTCGGCGGCAAAATGATGCATTTGGATCCCGCACATGGCTTCGCTGCAGAGATGACCGCATCAACCATCATTGCCGGCGCTTCGCATTTCGGCATCCCTGTTTCCACGACACATGTGATTACAACATCCATTATGGGTGTAGGCACGACTCAACGCCTTTCCGCCGTTCGTTGGGGTGTGGTAGGCAATATCGTATGGGCTTGGGTTCTGACCATTCCCCTGACTTTTGCTTTATCGGGGACCTTGATGTGGCTATATCGCGCGCTTTCCAGCTAGCTTAAGGAACTTTTTTTGCACTTTGCCGTTAGTCCCGGCACAAACCTATTAAGGAGATATGTGTCATGGCTACAAACAATTCTAAAACGATTATCGGTATTATCGCCGTGGTTGCTGTCATTGCAGTGGCTGCTTTTGTCCTGAACATGCCCGACCGCCGCAGCCCTGGCGAAAAAATCGGAGACGCCGTCGGTCAATTGGATAATGGATTAGATAATGCCGCACGCGAATTGGAAGATCGCACGCCAGGCGAACGCGCCGCGGACGCAATCAAAGATGCTACCAATCAGTAATCACTGATCGTCAAAATCAATATGATGTTTACGGACAGCGGTGCAGAATTTTTCTGCGGGATGCACCGCTGGCCCGCTCAAATAGGAAAATCCCATATCTTTAGCGATTTTAATCGCTTGTTTGGTTTGCAGGCCGCGTACAAATAATTTTTGTGGGCGGCCTTTGCTATTCTCGGCAAACTTGCGCAAACCTAAGGTCACTTCCATATCACCCAGCCCAGCCATATCAACGCCGCACGCATGCACGTTGGGGACATCGCGTGTGAAATCTTCTTTGGAAAAAATATTCGTTTCAAGCATGAACGCCTTGCAAAACGGCGCCATATCCTGAAGTGATGTACGGGCAGTCGGTGACATGCCATCATTAGAAAGACCGCGCACTTCAATAATCATGCTTTTACGCAAGGCGGGATTGAGCAAGCGCAAAAACGTCTTGATAAATTCCATCACATTGCGGTTCAAAAGCGTCTGATACTTAATAGGGATAAATACCAATGATTGAATATTTTTGGTAGCCAGCGCATGGAGCTGAAACCCACCAGAAAATAAGATCAGCAAGTCCTGACGGAAAGGCTCTGCTGGCGTGTATTTGGCTGGCGGCACGGTACCGCGATAGACAGGCGTAGATCCCACTAACAATTCTGCCTGCGCATTCCACATCGGCACATAGCTGATATTGGCCTTTGAAAGGACTGAGAAAATTTCAGTGACGAAGGGCGCTTTGTTGCCACCATGAATCATCGCAGGGCCAGTGCGATTCATCCAAATATCGAGCATATTTAAGGTCGGATTTTCACCTAAACCCTCTTGAATAAGGCGTGCCATTTCAGGGCTTAGTTGTTGGGCTGGTTTGTTTTCTTCTTTTTCTTTGGGCTTATTAAACCAGTTGCTTAAAGCCTCTTCCGGATTTTCTTTATCGTGCACGCTTTTGTACACGATACTCATTTTTTGCGCGACGCTCACCAATTTGGCCTTAGCAGCAGGTCCAGGTAAATTATCGACCCAGATTTGCACGAAGGTAGAATTATTGGCCGGGTAATACGCGCCACCATAATCGGACATGAATTCATCCAGCGTCTTGCGCCAAATTTTATCGACCAGTTTGGTGGGTTTATTCGTTTTTGCCAAAACATCCGGAAAAGCGGTTTTCAAATCGAACGGCAGAATGTTCTCCCGCGGCTCGTCTTTCAGGCTTTCATTAAACTGATGTTCTGAGACCTCGTATCGGCCCAGCGTTACCGGTGCGGCAGTGTTTGTCGTTGGCGTGGCCATAAACCGATAATTCCCCTAATCCCTATCAGTGATTTTAACCGAAGTTCCGGAATCATGACAATAAGGCATTGAAAACATTTAAAAGCTGCGACAAAACGCGCATGCCTTGCGCCCAAGCTAAAATTCCCGTTTGATATCCGTATGTCCTTGGCTGCAAAGGTAATTTTGGGATTTGCCCTGATTTTAGTCAGTGGTTGCGCGCACGAAGTGGCCGATTTCCCGTCCGCACCGTATAGCGACGTCCGTCATGAGGAACGCAAACAGCTGGGCGACATTCTCGATAAGAATGTTGATGCGATGCGTCGACTATATCAGGACATCGGCCCCGTTTTTTTAGCCAATGCCGAACTTTGCCCCCGCCGCGCTTTAAGCTTGGGCTTCACCACGATCAGCGATTTTGATTTACCCAAAGATATCCAAGATGTCGCATATGAACGCGCGCAATTAAGCAGCGATCCCACCGTCCTTGGCGTCATTGCAGGGTCTGAGGCATGGGACAAGGGCGTGCGTACCGGCGACATTTTGGTGATGTTGAATGGCAAACGTGTGCGCAATTCCGCCGATTGGCGCGCACGCGTACGCAAACTCAGTGACCGTCCAGCACAGCTTGGGTTCATACGCGATGGCCGCGCATTCGACGTAACATTACATCCCGTTCCCAGCTGCAATTACCGTCTGATCTATGTCAGCGGCAATCATGAAATCAACGCCTATGCGACGGGCCGCGAGATTGCAATTTTTCAAGGCACGCTCGATGTTTTGAATGACGAAGAGCTGACTCTCGTAATGGCGCACGAGCTTGCGCACAACATCATGCATCACCGCCGCAAGAAAGAGGATAATTTCCGCATTATCGAACTCACGGGATCAGTGGTTGATGTTGTTACTGGTTCTGTCGGCCTTGGCGATCCTGCAAGCCAGCTCATGAATTATCTGGAAGTCAAACTATGGTCACCAAAATTTGAGAAAGAAGCGGATTACATCGGCCTCTATCTGGTTGCGCGCGCCGGCGGCAATATTGATTCTATTTTATCCATGGAACGTAAAATGAATGCGGCGATCGGCGATACCGATATTAAAACGGACCCGCTGGCTTTACGCACGCATCCCCCATCCCCGGAACGGGCAGTGATCGCCCAAAAGACGCTCGAGGAAATCCGCCAAAAACGGTTAAAAGGCGAGACTTTGATGCCAAATTTAAGCACGCCCTGGGTTTTTGGCCAAAAATACTCTTATTGGGATGTCGAGGATGAAGATCCCTGGCTGGATGACGACTTAAACCATTGACGGATAGCCATATTTCCCGCTAATCATGGCCCCATCTTGGTTTAGGAGAGGTGGCGGAGCGGTTGAACGCGTCGGTCTCGAAAACCGGAGTACTCGCAAGGGTACCGTGGGTTCGAATCCCACCCTCTCCGCCAGAAATAAAAAGCATCATAAGCATTTTTTATTTAGCGATGCTTACACCCAGGCCAGCAACAAGGCCTGCGCTCCCCACGTTCTAGTTTATCGCGTGCAACATCAATACGTTTAGCTCGCGTCTCGGGCTTTTTGGCATCAATGATCCAGCAGATGAACTCATTGCGCGCCAGCGGCGTGATATCTTCCCATTGATCCAGCATTTTCGTATGCGACATTAAAACCTTCCGCAGATCGGCGGGAAGGTCGTGCACGACACCGGCGCTGATGTTTTTGGCAGTCATTAAATCTAATTATGCCGTGCTTTGGCGGGGAAGTTAATTCCTTAAATTCATCTTCTGTTGTTGACGGCGTGGCTCGTCTTTAGCCGGTTTTTCCTTATCAGGATCGTCTTGCCCCATCAGTTTGCCGACAAAGGATCCGCGAAAATCATCTAAGCTTTCATTTGCTTTACCGGTAAAGCTACGCAATTGACGTGTAATGGCTGGTACGTCTTTGAGTGCGGTTTCAATCGCCGATTTCTGGCCCTCAATAATGGGATATTTTTCACCTGCCATTTGCAATGGCGGGGTTTGATCACCTTTTGCAGGCGCTGTGATGTTTAAATTAACAGTACCGGTTAGACTGGTACGTGAAAGTTCGGCTTTTGTGGTTTTATAAACCGGGACATCATCCCGCATCCGGATATCAACACGAACATACGGATCATCACCGGGCGGCAGACGCAATTTTTCAACTTTCCCAACCCGGATACCACGATAGAGCACTTGAGATCCAGCCTCCAGACCACTTACCGAATCCGGCATAAGCACTGTATAGCCATCATAGTCTTTTTCATGACTGCCTTGAATCCAGACAGTAAAACCGACAATCGCGGCAATGCAAAGACAGATAAAAAAGCCGACAAAGGCATAGGGTGCTTTATGTTCCATTTTATTAAGCCGCCTTTCGTGCGTTTGAGAGAGCGTTCATACGCGCCCCATGGAAAAATGCCTGGATATCGGCATTTTTGTTTTTGATCATGTCGTCGATACTGCCGTCGATAATCTTTTTATCGACGATCATCGCAATGCGGGTGCAGATTTTAATGAGCGTATTGAGATCATGCGTAATGATCAGAACGCTTAAATCCAAATTCTTGCGTAAGGACAAAATCAACTCATCAAAATCGTCCGCTGCAACAGGATCCAGCGGCCCTGTCGGCTCGTCTAAAAATAAAATTTCTGGCTCCATCACTAAGGCGCGTGCCAGAGCGGCACGGCGCGTCATGCCACCCGAAAGTTCCGCCGGATATTTTTGGGCGACGTCCCGCTCCAGGCCAACCTTGTCTAAAACATCATAGACTTTTTCTTCAATTTCGTTGCCTTTAGCAGCCTGATATTCCCGCAAGGGAAAACCTATATTGTCGAAGACGTTTAAACCCGAGAATAACGCACCGTCCTGAAACAAGACGCCGACGCGTTGGAACAAGGCACGTCGCTGTTGCTCATTCAAATCATAGGGGTTTTTGCCCAGCAGCATGACGGTTCCTTCCTTAGGTTTGAGCAAACCTAAAATCGTGCGCAGCAAAACGGATTTCCCTGATCCTGAGCCGCCTATTAGGCCCAGAATTTCGCCCTTATCCAAATGGAGGTTCAAATGGTCATGCACCGTCTTGGTCCCAAAGCGGTTCACGATATTTTTGACATCGATCACCTTATCTACCATCACATGCCAGCCCAAGAAAATAGAAGGGAAAACAGCGCATCCGCCATAATGACGGCAAAGATCGACAGCACAACCGCGCGTGTGGTGGCTTGACCAACCTTTTCCGCCGATGCTTCAACCCGCATGCCCTGATGCGTACAAATCAGGGCGATCAAAAGCGCGAAAACAGGCGCCTTGATCATGCCGACATAAAACATTTGCGGCGTGGTGATATCTTGAATGCGCTGTAGATATTGCGGCAAGGATAAATCCAACTGCCATAGCGCCATAAAATAGGCACCGGTTAATCCCACAATATCGGCGATAAAGGTCAATAACGGCAAAGCAATGAGCAAGGAGACCAAACGCGGAACAACAAGAATTTCAACGGGATCTACGCCCATGCTGCGCAACACATCAATTTCACCGCGAAGCTTCATAACGCCAATTTCAGATGCGAATGCACTGCCCGACCGGCCTGCCACCATAATGGATGTGATCAGCACTGCCATTTCGCGAAGAAGAGAAATGACAGCCAAATTGATGGTAAACAAATCTGCACCGTATTTTTGCAGCTGATTAGCACCCTGATAAAACAGAACCATAGTGGTGCCCAGTGATAAAAGAAGGATAATAGGCACGGCTTGCCAACCCGCTTCATACAAATGACGCGTGATCGATGCTAGGCGCAAACGGCGTGGCTTAAGGACTGCGCTTGCAAAACGCGCACCTGACTGACCAATAAAAGCAAGAAGATCGTAAGTATAGGAAACAGCGTGATACGCCCCGCGGCCTACAGCTTCAAAAGGCGCGATCAAGGGTAATCGTCCCTGGGCTTTTATATCGGCTGTGGCCATGAAATTTTCTCCCTCGAAATAAACCATTTGAGGGGTCTTAAAGTTCCATCAAGGTCTCTTAAGCTGCGCTTTTGCTTGCCATTGGGGCAGGTTTATTGACTTCATTTTTCGGCCAAGCAAAGCGGAATATGGTGCCTTCCCCTGGTTTCGAGTCCACCGTGATTTCACAGCCGTAATTCATGAGAATCTTTTTAACAAAGGCTAGCCCCATGCCGCTGCCTTCGCTGCGATCGCGCGGTTTTAAAGTTTGGAACATTTCAAAGATCTTTTGATGATATTCCTCAGGAATACCCACGCCATCATCCTTGATGCCGAATACATACCGATCCGGCATCTCCGCGACATCGACCTTGATTACGCCGCTTTCGCCGCCATGGTGTTTAAAAGCGTTATTGATCAAATTATAAAAAATTTGTTGTAGCGGTAATCGATTAACGCGCAGATCTGCCATGGTTTTACCGATCTCGACTTTAAATCCCGTCGGTGGAGCACTCAGTGCCAAAACATCTTGAATGAGCGTATAAGCGTCAATGATATCCGGTTTATTTTGATTTTGATCGTGGCCAATGCGCGCATATTCCAGCGTATCATCCAATAACTTTTCCATGCGCTTGATACGCTTATGCAACTCATCCATATGGCGGCGGCTGCTCTCGGTCAAAGATTCGCCGATATCTTCTTCTAACCATTGTGCGATATTATCGATTGCTCGTAAAGGGGATTTAAGATCGTGCGAGCAAATGAACGCAAACCGCTCAAGTTCCTCGTTGGATTGGCGCAGCGTGTTATTCAAATCCATAATTTGCGCGCGCTGGCGATAAATCTCCAAATAGACGCGCACCTTGCTGCGTAAAATGTCGGAATTGATGGGTTTAAAGATGTAATCGACCGCGCCGATTTCAGCCGCGCGTGATGCATATTTTTCTTCTTTGCTGATGGCAGTCACGAAAATAATCGGGACACCATGCATGGAATCATGCTCCATCATCAGGGAAGCCGTCTCAAATCCGTCCATTTCAGGCATTTGCACATCGAGCAGCACAACCGCAAAATTATGCCTAAGAATCAGCGATAGTGCCTCGTTACCCGACGTTGCTTTGTGAATATTGGCATCAAGAGGTTTCAAAACTTTCTCAGTTGCCAATAGATTTTCCTTACGATCATCGACGATTAAAATATTGGGCTTAATATCTTTGAGATTTTTTTGCGCAAGCGCCGGTAGAAATGCCGGATTAAGATCTTGCATAGGCATGATTGGACCCCCCATCAAACAAGCTTCGCAATAAAGGTGCCATCTCCACAATCGGCAAAATATGGTCGACATTTGTGGCATCAATCGCGGCCTGCGGCATGGCGGGGCTTTCGGCCGTCAAGGGATCCTGCACGATCGCAAGGCCACCCTGATTTTTGATGTTTCGCAAACCCATCGCGCCGTCGGCATTGCCGCCCGTTAAAATAATACCGACCAAATGAGATTTGTAGACACGCGCCGCGCTTTCAAACAAGGGATCGATAGCCGGCCGTACAAAATTGATCTTATCATCGACAGATAGACTTAGAGTACGGTCCTGTTCGATCATCATATGATATCCGCCTGGCGCCATGTAGACGCAACCGATCATAAGTTTTTCTTTATCCTCCGCCTCCTTAACCCGTAAGGCGCAATTCTCGCTTAAAAATTCCGACATGTAAGATTGCGATTGCGGTGCAATATGCTGCACGGCGGCGATGGGTGCTGGAAATCCCTTCGGAAGTCCCGATAATAAATCGCGCAAAGCATAAAGCCCCCCCGCCGAGGCGCCGATGACCACCGCCTCATACATGGGTTGCACTCCTCTTGCGATACAGGCGTTGTTTGGAATCAACGGTCTCGAAATCTTTTTTAACGCTCGAAAAATTGATGGTCTCCTTGGACCCAAGACATAGGAAACCGCCATGACGCAAACTGTCGTTGAATAAATTCAAAGCCCGATCTTGCAAGACTTTATCAAAATAAATGAGCACATTGCGGCAGCATATTAAGTTCATTTCTCCAAACACACTGTCTGTCACCAAATTGTGGTATGAAAAGGTAATGTTCTTTTTCAAAAAATCTTTCATTTTCCCAAGGTCATATTTGGCGCTGTAATAATCCTCAAGTTTACCTTTTCCGCCGGCTTCATGGTAATTGAGCGCATACGCCTCTATGTTATGCAGTGGGTAAACGCCCTCTTCTGCAACATCAAGGGAATATTTATTGAAGTCGGTGGCATATAAACGCACGCGATCGAGAAAATTTTCTTCGTGCAGCAAGATCGCCATGGAATAGACTTCTTCTCCAGTGGCGCATCCTGCGTGCCAAATTTTGACGAAGGGGAATGTTTTTAAGAGGGGAACAAGCTTTTCGCGCACAGCTGCGTAAAACGGCGGATCACGGAACATTTCTGTGACAGTAATCGACATATATTTAAGGAATTTTTCAAATTCCCCTTCATCATGCAGCAACCCATCAAGCAGAGCCGTCAGATGCGGGTACCCGCCCTCTTTCCGTGCATGCTCCAAACGTCTGCCCAACGATGCCGGGGAATAGTTTCTAAAATCATAACCCCAGCGACGGCGAATGCCCTCAAGCAACAGGTCGATTTCTATCTGTTCGACGTCCTCATCCTTCATGCGGCCCTTTCCTGGCGGAACAACCAGACGCGCAAGAGCATCAGCAATCGGTCGACATCGACAGGCTTGGTCAAATAATCGTTCGCACCCGCCTCCATACAGCGCTCTTGTTCCTCCGGCATCGCCCTGGCCGTCAGCGCGATGATAGGCAGATTTTTCCACGCACTTTGCGAACGTATTTCGCGCATAGCTTGGTATCCATCCATAATCGGCATCATGATATCCATGATGACGAGTTCTATGGTTCTGTCACTGCGTAGTTTCTCGAGCGCCATTTGGCCATTATCGGCGATGATCACATTCATGCCGTGTTTTTTAAGCAGTTTGGACAAGGCAAAAGTATTGCGCATATCATCATCCACCAACATGACTGTACGATCTTGTAAGGCCTTATCTGGGTCATGCGTCATGCGAATGATTGCCTTTTGATCGTCTGACAAGGTTGATTCCACGCTGTGCAAGAACAAGGTGACTTCATCCAGCAACCGCTCGGACGAACTTGCCCCCTTGATGACGATACTATCTGTATAACGGCTTAAATTTCGGTTTTCTTCTTCCGTGAGTTCCTTGGCCGTATAGACAATCACAGGGGGATTCTTATCTTCACCCAAACGCTCTTCCATAGATTCCAGCCATTCAAAACCGGACATGTCGGGCAGTTTCAAATCTAAAATGACGCAATCGAATTTGGTATTGGCCATTTTTTCAGCTGCATCACGCCCCGTATCTGATACTGTGATTTCAATATTTTTTTGCCGCAATAAAGCCTGAATGGCCACTTGCGTCTTTTTATCGTCTTCCACCACCAGAATTTTTTTAATGCCTATGCGGTTTACATCTTCCATGCGCTTAAAGGCACCTGCGATGTCGTCCACCGTTACGGGCTTGGTCAAATATCCAATGGCCCCCTTGCGTAAAGGCACCACTGTTTGGTTATCTGTTGCGCCACTAATGATATGCACAGGGATATGCCGCGTGGCCAAAGAATGTTTAAGCTGATCGAGGACATTGTTGCCGTCCATATCCGGCAGACGTAAATCCAGCACGATGGCGCTTACCGGGTATTCCGATGCCAGTAATAGGCCGCTCTTGCCATCCCCAGCCACCAAACCTTTATAGC
>DATCRN010000255.1:0-6304 GCA_036568945.1 Alphaproteobacteria bacterium
ATGCTGCCCTTATCATGACTTACCCAACCTTGAATATCAGGGTCAGATTGTCCGCGTACCATTTGCTCAAGCCCCACGCCGTCGCTTAAAGATACCATGGACACAAAAGGCTTGCCGCCGCGCGTGATGGTAAGATCGTACCCTTGCGCTGTAACATCAAGCTTGGGTCCGACATGAAACCATTGACGAAAATCGTGTGTTTGCTCTGCATTATCTTTGATCCAATCAAACACGATTAAAAAGCGTCGCGGACTTATGAACAACACCCGGTCATGCCGGATCGATTTGAACGGACGGCATTCACTTTCGATCGCATAGACTTTACTCTGATCCTGCGCGGTACGGCGTAAAGCCGAACCATACGGTTTTACTCCACGGCGCGGGTAATCTTGCCCATCAATTTCGATGCAATTATGTGCCTTGGTTTTTTCGACATAAATGCGTTTGGGGTCGGAATACCAAAACCCTTGCTGCCATAGATCAGAATTTTTATCGGTCTTGCCGCGATAGGCAAAGTGCCCGGAATCAACCAGCAAATCTTCCCCACGATCATGCCAGACGAAGGTTAAATGATCTGCATGCTTATGCGTTTGCGAATGAAACCCCGTCGCCTGCGCCAAATAAGTTTCGGTTTTATCAGTTTTTGGGTTTTCGGCTTGAAACACGGCATAACCCGACGGCTCGAACAACCGTAAGCGATTGCGCGTTGCGATGCCTTCTATCCCTTGGCTTAGCGCATAACGCAAGGATGGATGGCTAAAATCTTTGGGTTGGAAATATCCAACCTCGATCCCGCTGGCATCCGTATCGCCAAAGGCAGGCATTTGTAAATTGGGCTGAATAAACCAGCTCATTGACTCTTCAATGCGGCCAATCAATTGCAGATGATCTTCACGTTCAATTAATCCCGCATTCATGGAATCGATGAGTGTGCCAAGGAGCATCCAGTGGTAGCCTGGCGAATGTTCGCGGTGTACGCCATCGGCGAAAAATTGACTGTTTAACATCTCATCCAAGCGATTCTGCGCTTGCTGATACGCCTCCTCAAATCTTGGAACATCGCGGAAACGACGGCACATCGCGATTTGACCCAAAACTTGGTAGAGGCCGTGATTGGTATGATGCGTTACATCCTGCGTTAAAACTTGCCGATGCCAATCAAGTACGGTCATTAAATGCGCAAGCCGATCATAATTGGGGGCGCGCGCCCGCATCATAACATCGGTCATGTAAGCGATTTTATAACAGCGCAAGCCAACGGCCATGTCATACCACATGAATCCATCACGGCTATCCGGCGCACGGGCCACTTTCAGCCAATCGTTTAGGTATTCAGTAGCAGCCTCGAAGCAGGCTTCGTCCCCACTTAAGCCATGTTCCATGAGAATGGGCGAAATTGGTGAAAATGCTTGTAGAAAATAGGCGATCGTACGATCCGCATGCGCCCATGGCAAAGGCCGGTCGAGCGGAAAAACATAAGATGCGCCACGCATCGGGTATCCATTTTTTATGATGGCCTGAACGGCCTTTTTAAATTTGGGAATGCGGTGGCTAGGAGACGATAGGATCGGCTCGTATTTTAATAGTGGTGCGTTTTTGCGCGCCATGACCAGACGCACAATATCGGATGTGCCAAATACATCATCCGGGTCATCCAACGCCAACGCCGCGCTAGCCATCATAGAGACCGTGTCCTGCAGCCGGTTGAATGGCGTTTAAATCTTCGGTATGCATAAGGCCCGCAATCGCTTTGTCGTCCATGGCAGCCACGATTTTATCTGGCCCAAACAGGCTACGCATTTGACCTATCTGATTTTTGGCGGCTTGAGTGCCTGCATTCATATAGGTATCGGCAACCAATGCATTGATCATCGCTGTTTCAGTGACATTCAGCGCCTTTGTGGCGCCTTCCATCGCCGCCTTCGCCACATTCGGCGCGAAGTGAAATTGATTGATTGCACTGGCAACCATTGTCAGCGATGCACCCGGCGCGGCCTTAATCGCATTGGCCACCGATTGCGCTGCATTGGCCTCAGTAATATGACCGCCAGCGGCGCTACGGATTAACTCCATGAGCCGCAAAATATAGAGTTGTGATGCTTTGCTCTGTGCCAAGAGCGGCGATGATGCCTGTGCAGGCGAAATTGCAAGGCCGCTACTGAACATTAAAGAGAACGCGCCAACTGCACTTAAGATCAAGCGCACGATGCGGAAAGACGCAAGCAAGCGGAATTTGCGGCGCATCTAAAAGCCCACCCTTGCTCCAATCATGACCACATTTTCGGAATATTCTGCTGTATCCAAATTGCTGCTGTTGTTGGCATGCGATATCTGGCCCAATAGCGCCAAATACTTGGTCAACATATATTCGGTCGTAAGACCAACCTTGTAATAATGATCTTCGCGATCTTGCGCCCCGCTTGTGGCGCCGAATCCGCCACGATAATCGCGGTTCATGTAACGAAGGCTAAATTCGCCCGTCCAATCGGGTGCAAGCAATTTACTGATGGATGCCAAAATATTGGTGCGCACAGCACCACCAACATTGGCGTCCGTGACTTCGGCAATATCGCGCTTAATATTTAATTTGATGATGCTTTCCGGTGCGTAGATCCATTCCAAGCGGCCTTGCGCACCCCATGTGTTGATCGTATCGAAGGCAAGATCGCTGTAATCACGGTTCATGTAACCGCCTGCCGCTTCGATCAGCAGATTGTCTTGCGGCTGATGGCGTATACCTAGCAAATACGATCCACCGACAGAATCCCGATCGTTCGGCGCATTCATATCATATTGGCGCGACCCCATATCGCCATCGGCAAATAGGCTGGTTTCCTTGGTAGCGGCATAGCTCAAACGCGCACCGGGCGTAAATTCGGTGCGATCGCGGGTATCTTGTTCCAATAGCGCTCCGCTGATGCGCGATCCGTCATCGTAATCATAACGCATGTAATCGACGCGCGGCTCGATACTCCAGACACCAAAATCATGGGTCAAGGAAGCCTTAGCGTGATACCGGTCATACCCGATAGGTTCGTCAGCAACGGCCGTTGGGTCGGCCTCGTCATCGCCGCGCTCAGCATGCAATCTTGCGTAATCTGCCGCAAAATCGATACGGCTGGCAGGGCCGGTTATATACCGCGTTTTAATGGCAGCATGTGCATTCAAATAATTATCGTCACTGCTGTCCCTATACAGTGCTTGTTCCACGTCCAATTTGAATTCCAATTTGTTTTTACCAAGACCTGAACGCTCAATCATCACTTCCGGTTTTATCCGCGTGATGAAATCAGCTTTTTCATTATTGGGAGAGGTATAAATATTGTCGGAGCGTTCTTCACTGATGGTGATGCTGGGTTTAAAAATAAAGCCACCCGCGCTGATATCATCAGTACGCGTCTGCGCATGTGCGTAAGATGCGCATGCGATTGTAATCAGAAGCACATATGCGCCTATATCAACAAAGAAGCGTTTATCCATGCCGGTAGCTGTTAAGCGGTTAAAGGAAAAAGCGATTCTGAACTGCTGGGTTCGATCATAAGTAGGTTTCCCTGTTTTTAAAATAGCCTTATAAAACAAGGGTTTAATTTACGGAATTTCCGTGGATAAGCGGGAACAAACCACGTCAAATTCTTATGGAATAAAGTAGCGGAACTTAAAGGTCACCCTGCTGTTAAAGTCATATCAGCGCAGTCAATCGAACGGGAGTTTTCAAAAATGATCACGGCAGCAAGCAAACTGGCGGTAATTACGGGCGCATCCAGCGGCATTGGATTCGAGCTCGCCAAACAATTCATCGATCATGATTACGATATCATCATAGCCGCAGATACCGAGAAAGTTTTTGACGCGGCCGATGCATTGCGCGGCAAAGGCAAAAATATTGAACCAGTAAAGGCTGATTTATCCACCTATGACGGCGTAGAAATGCTGTATCAAAAGATTCGTGACTGCGGACGGCCGATTGATGCGATTGCGCTCAATGCTGGTGTTGGCGTTGGCGGCGATTTCATCACCAATGACCTGAACCGCGAACTTGAGATGATCAACTTAAATGTCAAATCGGTCGTTCAACTCTCTAAGCGTGTTATTCCGGATATGGTCAGTCGCGGCAAAGGCAAAATTCTTTTTACCGCATCTTCGGTCTCTATCTCCCCTGCTCCGTATTTGGCGGTTTACGGCGCAACTAAGGCCTTCGTCCTGTCATTCGCGGACGCCATTCGTGAGGAACTGAAGGATACCGGTGTTACGATTACGTCCTTGATGCCGAATGCTACGGATACCAATTTCTTTGCGCGTGCCGATATGGAAGATACGCGCGTGGGCGAAATGAAAAAGGATGATCCCGCCTTGGTCGCCAAACAAGGTTTTGAGGCCATGATGGATGGCGAAGCGCATGTCTATGGCGGATCCATCAAATCCAAATTAATGACCGCGAGCGAGGAAATTATGCCGGAAAATCTTAAAGGCATGATGCAAGCTGCCATGAGCAAGCCCGGATCGGCGAAACATCATTAATCATGGCCGCTAAAAAGAAAAAATCCGCCGATGATAATCCTTTGGATGACACCTATAACCGTTATAAAACTTATAAAGGCCGCCAATATACTGGTATGACAATCGGCCGGACCCATCATTGGGATTACGACCAAGCCAGCTGGAAAGAAAAGAAAGTCACGCCGGATAAGTGGGAATTCACCTATGCCACCACCAAACGCCGAAAGGGTCGTGGCGCGCCTGAAGGGTCAGGTGTGCCTGTGGGTACCGGTTATCACTGGTTTATTCTGGCCCATCAATATGTCGAAAAACTCAATGCCAATGATTATTCCACACGGATGGCAGGGCTTAAATTTAAGCTGGCTCACAAACGTGCCGCCAAGGATACATGGAGCGTCTCCAACGAAAAGCAGCGTAAAGAGTTAATCGATATTCTTAAATCTCTGATTGCCGATTTGGAACGCGAGCCTGAACAAATGGCGCCAGTCGACTTTGCTTTTGAGCATGGGGATAAAACCTATAAAGGATCAGGTTTACCCATTTTGACATCTTGCGAAGACGGGGTTTGCCAGCGCTTTGATGTCACCTTGAATGATAATCATGTTGGCATTTTGCGGCACGACAGTGCCAAAGATAAATGGAAGATGACGGAACTTAAAAGCCAAAGTTTAGTAAATGCCCTGGGCCGTGAAGTCGAAGATTGGTACGAGAAGAATTAGACAATTTGCCCTGCGCACCAGCCGGATGACCACGCCCATTGGAAATTATATCCACCCAAATGGCCGGTGACGTCGACGACTTCGCCGATGAAATAAAGGCCAGGTACCTTTTTGGTCTCGAATGTTTTCGAGGATAATTCATTCGTATCCACGCCGCCCAACGTAACCTCGGCAGTACGGTATCCTTCGCTGCCAGATGGCTTGACGCGCCAGCGCGCAATGCGGTCCGCAAGATCTTGCAAAATCTTATCCGGTTGATCGGCCATATTACCCGGAAGGGCCTGCGCGATTTGCTGTGCTAAGCGCTTCGGTAGAATGGTGGATAGCAACGTCTGAGGTGCGGATTTGGATTGGATTTTGCGCTGTTCTTTCAACCATGCCAGCACACTTATGTCCGGTGCCATGTTGATCGTAATTTCCTCACCCGGATTCCAATAGGATGAAATTTGCAAGATCGCGGGGCCGCTGATGCCGCGGTGGGTAAACAGCATTGCCTCGCGAAACGTCTTGCCTGATTTGGAGGTGACCTCTACCGGATCAACTGAGAGACCGGATAATTCCTTGGTAAAATCCAAGATAATGGGATCAAACACCAACGGCACCAGGCCAGCACGTGGCGGAATGACGTTCAGGCCGAATTGTTTGGCAATGTCATATCCAAAACCAGTCGATCCCATTTTTGGAATCGACGGACCACCGGTTGCAATTACGACTGCCTCAGCCTTAATGATCCCTACAGATGTCGATATATTGAATCCGGTTTCGATTTTATCGACTGTTACGGATGTTTTGATCTCAACCCCTGCATCTCTGCATTCCTGGAGCAACATATTGATGATGTCGGCAGAGGAATTGTCACAAAACAGTTGTCCCAATGTTTTTTCGTGATACGGAATGCCGTGTTTCTCAATTAGGGCAATAAAATCCTGCTGCGTATACTGCGCGAGCGCGGATTTACAAAAATGCAGGTTATTCGACAAAAATTTATCCGGAGCGCAATTCAAATTAGTGAAATTACATTTACCGCCGCCTGCGATACGGATTTTCTCTCCAATCTTAGCGGCATGATCCAGGACCAAGACCTCGCG
>DATCRN010000256.1:0-9638 GCA_036568945.1 Alphaproteobacteria bacterium
CTATTCCGTGTTCGGATATCAAACGCGTTACGATCTAAGCGAGGGCTTCCCCATGGTCACAACCAAGAAGCTGCACCTCAAATCTATTATTCACGAATTGCTGTGGTTCCTATCCGGGGACACCAACATCAAATATCTCAAAGACAACGGGGTGCGCATTTGGGACGAATGGGCGGATGAAAATGGTGACCTTGGCCCTGTGTACGGATATCAATGGCGCTCCTGGCCCGCACCCGATGGCCGCCACATCGATCAGATTTCCAATCTGGTTGAGATGATCAAAAAAAATCCGGACTCGCGTCGCTTGATCGTCTCGGCATGGAACCCTGCACTCATCGAAGAAATGGCGCTACCGCCATGCCACTGCTTGTTCCAGTTCTATGTCGCTAATGGAAAACTAAGTTGCCAGCTGTATCAACGCAGTGCCGATATTTTCCTAGGCGTGCCGTTCAACATTGCATCGTATTCCCTACTTACCCTCATGATCGCGCAAGTGTGCGGCCTTAAACCCGGTGAGTTCGTGCATACACTTGGCGATGCGCATCTTTACAGCAATCATATCGAGCAAGCGCGCGAACAAATCACGCGCAAACCTTTCCCGCTGCCTGAGATGCATTTGAACCCACATGTAACGAACATTTTCGACTTCAAATTCGAAGATTTTGAGCTGGTCGGATACGAAGCACACCCCACCATCAAAGCGCCAATCGCGGTATGATTTCACTAATTGCCGCGCAAGACCAAAACCGCGTCATCGGCGACGGGGACAAGATGCTGTGGCATATCCCAGAGGATTTTAAATATTTCAAAGCCACCACGATGGGCAAACCCATCATCATGGGCCGCAAAACATTCGACTCGATCGGACGCCCCCTGCCCGGCCGTTCCAACATCGTGATCACCCGAAATCATGACTGGAAAGCGGATGGTGTGACCGTCGCATATAGCCTCGAAGACGCCATCAAAAAGGCGGAAAGCCGTGGTATAGAGGAAATTATGGTGATTGGCGGCGCTCAGATTTATGCACAGGCGTTACAATCTGCAACACGCGTTTACTTGACCCTAGTACAGGGGGTTTATAATGGAAAGGCTCTGTTTCCAGAGCTTCCTAGTGCCGTCTGGCGCGAAGTATCGCGAAAGCATGGAACGCAATGCGACGAGGTCGGCATAGACTATGACTTCGTCGTGTATGAAAGAAAGTAGTGATTGAAATGTCGAACACGCCTAAATTTTATCAGCCGCTTTTCGGCAACGACAATTTTTACGCCCCCGATGTCATCGACATGGCTGCCTTTACCGCACCGGTGACGAACAGTATTGCAAAACCCGAACCGAAGACGACGCCGGTTCAGGCTGCAAAACAGAAATAATCAAGCGACAACTTGTTTGCGATTCCAATGCGCCATCCAGCGCGTGATGCGTTTGCATGCCTCTTGGATATCTTCTGTAGATCCGGCAAAACTAATGCGCATCGTTTGATGTCCACGCGTTAAATCAAAATCCGTCCCCGGAGTCGCTGCCACGCCAGCTTGATCCAGCATCGCACGGCAAAATGCTTCCGAGTCATCGGTGATGTCCGATAGATCGATATACAAATAAAATGCACCCTGCACATTGGATAGTTTCGTGAAGCCGCATTTTGGAAGCTCGGTCTTCAAAATCTCCAAATTGTTTTTGTAACGCGCGACATATTGATCAAGCACTTCGCAATGATCGAAAGCGCGTAGGGCCACATGTTGCGCCAAGGTCGGCGGGGCTACGAACAAGCTTTCAGACAGGCGCTTAATACGTTCCGACACATTCTCAGGCGCCACTACCCAACCTAGACGCCAGCCCGTCATCGCAAAGTATTTGGAGAAGCTGTTTACGCTAATCGCTTCATTCGACAAATTGAGGACCGTTTCCGGCGCCTCATCAAAGGCAATGCCTTGATACAGTTCATCCGCAATCAAACGAATGCCTTTAAGTTCGCACCATGCAGTTAGCTCCGCCAAATCTTTTCCGTTGATCATCGTGCCCGTCGGGTTGGATGGATTGCCGATGATGATCGCGGTTGGTTTCTCCGGCAATGCCTCAAGACGTTTGATAGTGGGCTGATAATTTTCTTCGAGCGTGGATTCGATTTCCATCGGCACGCAACCGATTGACAGTAGAATATTGCGGTAAGCCGGATAAGCCGGTGCTGCCATTGCAACTTTGTCGCCGGCATCGAGCGTTGCTAAAAACGACATGATCAAACCGGCGGAACCACCCACCGTCAGCGTCACTTGTTTGGTTGTAATCTTGCAGCCGTAATGGTCGGCGTACCATTGTACAATCCGTTCCTTGAGCTTAGGCATGCCGGTTGCTTCCGTGTACCCCAAACTACCGGATTTCAAAATGTCTGCGACTTCGTCGAGTGCCGCTTGTGGTGCGCCTACGGATGGTTGTCCTGCCTCAAGGTGAATAATGTCTTCACCCGCCGCAGCTCGCTCATTCACCAGACGCAGAATGTCTAGGACCCGAAACGTCGGGATATCTGAACGAGACGACAACTTAATCACAATAAGCTCCTTGGGTTCGCTGGCGGCATGAGCGCCACAGCGTTACTCTTGAATAACACATAGAAACCCATGGACTTGCAAGGGTTTTGGGGCAATAAATGGCACCTATGCGCATCTTACATGTCATGGCCGGGTCCAAAGCAGGCGGCGCCGAAACGGCCTTTGCCGAATTATGCGCCGCGCAAAAGCGTGCGGGCATGGATGTTTATGCTGCTTGCCGTCCATCACGCCGCAATATGGATTTGTCGGATGCGGGTGTCCCTGTCACGGAATTGCCTTTTGGCGGCCTGTTCGATTTTAAAACGAAACGCAATCTAAGCCATCTGATCCGGCAAGTTCGGCCAGAGGTGGTTGTCACCTGGATGAACCGGGCTGCGAAAAAATTACCCAAGAAAGTGCCAGGTGTCGCCTTTACCTGGGTCCCACGCCTCGGTGGCTATTACAATCTCAAATATTATGAGGGGGCACAGTACATTGTTGTTAATGCACCCGATATCGCCCGTTGGATGGAAGAACACGGCACGCCCGCAAACGCCATTACTTTCATCCCAAATTTTGCTGAAATGGATGCGGGTGCCATTCCTGTGCCGCGTGCCAGTCTTGATACACCAGAAGATGCCTTTGTGTTCGTGACGCTTGCGCGTCTGCATAGCAATAAAGGCATCGACACACTTCTCTCCGCCTTCGCTGATGTGCCTAATGCGTATTTGTGGATTGCGGGGGATGGTCCAGAATCATCTGCGCTTAAGCGCCAAGCTCTTGATTTGAATCTTATGGACCGTGTTCGGTTTTTGGGATGGCGTGATGATCGCTGGTCACTGCTCGCAGCTGCCGATGCGGTTGTTTTTCCGTCGCGGCATGAGCCGTTCGGTAACAGCTTCATGCAAGCTTGGGCAGCCGGAAAGGCTTTGGTGACAACTGCATCACAGGGGCCGTCCTACTATGTGCAAAATGAAAAAGATGCTTTAGTCGTCCCCATCGATGATATTTTTAGCTTATCCGCCGCTATGAAGCGGGTTCAAAACGATCCCAATCTACGCGAAGCATTGGCAAACGCCGGCCAGACGCGGTATAGCCAAGCCTTTGATAAACAAGCCATTTTAGACCAATGGACACAGCTTTTTGACAGAGTTCGCCCTTAAGGATTAAGACTAAAGGCTTAACTCTGCTGTTTTTCTTGCATTTTTATTATGTAAAAATTAAGATGCGGGCGCTAGGATGAACGCGGAAAAGGGCTGCAAAGACATATAAAAGCAGCGGCTCTTAAAAAATAGGGTGTGTGTGACCCAATGACAAAGTGTTTTGATACGGCTTTCGTCGTCCTCGACGAAGAAGCAAAGCCCATCATCATTATCCCGGAAGATCTTCCGGAAGGTGAAGCTTTTTTAAAAATAGTGAACGGTGGCATCGATATCGGCGTTGGTGAACTTGTGCGCGGACAAATTCGCGGCATGGATGATGCGCAACTAGCGATGCTAGGTCTGCAAGATTCAATCGGTATGGCAACATTCAAAGGTCAAGTCGGCGAGGAAATGCCCAATGAAATCGCTTATGTCGCCACAGTGACGGATACACGGTTTTAAGACGGGAAATACGGGGTAATAGAATGAACTATAAAGCAGATAATGAGCAACAAGGTGACATCGTAGTCCATTCGCTAGAGGAATTGGCACGCAATCCTGAACTACGCCAGAAGACAGAAAATCTGCCGCCTTTAGATTTGCGCGCCTTGTTGATGGGAAGCGCAGCCGCTGCGCCTGCTATTAACCGCGATTCACTCGTCGATATGATGCAAGGGAATACGGCAAAATCTTTGTCAGCAAACCCTGAAAATTTGATCAATAAAGCGCTCCTGCAAGCCTTGAATCTTGAAGAAATTACGGCCGCAGCACCAGTTAAAGCAACCGCACAGGCTGAAGCTAAAAACCCCATGAAGAAGCCCGAGTTTAACGAACTCGCTATCCTCGAAGAGGTTGATGAAGAACAGCAATTCGCTTTTATCGGCCGCACGACGCAACGTTTTGTTACCGCTGATGCACGCCTCGCGTTGTTTAAACGCGCTGAATTAACCATGGCACATGTGTATTCTGAATATGACGCGTTCATGAAAGACGCGCGTGAACTAGAAGCTCTATTTCCTGCTAACCATCCCTTCGTAACACCGCGCTTCGATTTTTTAGATCGAGCCGCTCTCTTCGTTAATCAAGTTGATTTGACACAGACACTACAAGTCAACGACCTGCATGCTACGCTACATGAAGTCTACAAAGTTTTGGCTGAATTGGATGACGCTGCAAAAGTATTAGGTTTCGTAAAGGTATACGAAGCTGAAACCGTTACGCAGGAACCCGCACAAGTGGAACAAATACCCGAAAAAGCAGCGACACACGAAACTGCTGAGGTCTCGCCTGAAAGTGCGCCTGCTAAGCCCTCGCAAGGCCAGTCGGGCATGCCTGCCTTCTTACAAGATCCGAACTATAAACCTAGCGAAGCTGCGCAAACACAGCTGCATATATTTAATCGTGATCCGGATTGGTTCGATCATTTTATGAGTTTTTTGATGCGATCTGTAAGCATTGTCGCGGTAAAGGCGGCCCAAGGTACTTCTGCATGGGTTGGCTCTGCCTTTAACAAAAAAATTATCGCGGAAGCACCCGATCGTGCGCCGCCAGTCACCGAAGATCCGCGTTATATGTACGATCCGTCTGAACTTGGCTTTATCAAAGACAAAACCACTGCCGAGGCGATTGCAGCTGTACAAGCTGAAAAACAGCAAAACGCCAATTTGCCGGAAAACGACAAAGGCTATGACATCAAAGCTGCCAATGATTTCTTGGCCATGCCGACACGCATGCGCGCCTACAAAGTATTAAGCGCTAAGATGGAACGTAAAAATCCGGATGCGCATAAAACGGCGTATGAGTTTTTTGCGCGTAATGATGCTGATGTCGCTTCAATCGCATTCGCGCTTGAACAGGTCGCTGCCGGTAAAGTGCGTCATGCCACAACAATCAAATCATCGTTGAATGAACTTGCGAAGGCCTTGACGGAACGCACCAAAGCCAAAACAACTGCGAAGAAACAAAAATCTGCACAAGACAGTATTACATGGCAAAGCGGTGTTCTAGCCGCCGAGGGTAAGCGCCTGCAAGACTCGTACATGATTGATGAAAATCATCCGAATTACGCGATTTTATCGGCTGCGATGGCGCCAGAAGTTTTGACAGACGCAAAGATAACAGCTGTTGAAGATACGATCCGTGGCACATCTGCAGAAGACCATGTTGAAACCTCAAATGCGGGCGAATTTGATATCGAAGCTGGTATTAAAAACTTGGTTGATGAGGAAATGGCGAACCCCCAGCTGCGTGAATTGACTTTGCTGGAACGCATTCGCAAGCCTTTCATTGATTATGCCGCCAATCGCGAAAGCGAAAGAATAATGCATGCTCAAGCATCCATGCTGGACCAAGTATCGCATCTGGAGCTGATTCAACAATTATCTGATGACGATGCCTTGGGCTACGGTGCCTTACGTGCGGCCTTCAAGAAAAAGAACATGGCCCATGCCAGTGGCATGGCGCAAGCCTTGCTGGAAACATTGAAATCGCCGGAACGTAAGGATGATTACGCCGCCTTTATACATGCTATGAAAACGGCCTACGGAACCAATGAAAATACCCGGGCCAATCGCAGCATTAAAAATGATGTTCAAAAATTGGCGAATATTTACGTCAAAACCGGCGATTTAGATTTGGATACGGCACTTCAATCGATTATTGAGCGCGGCAAGGTCCTCCTGGAAATTAGCGCAGAAGAAAAGGAAAGCGCTAAATTAGCCGATATTAAGGATGTGGCTGGTGCTCAAGCGCTTCTGCAGGAACGCTTAGATGATGTGAATAAGGTAATGGCTTATATTCACAAGACGAGAAATTCCGTGATGCCTAATTTGATGCATTACGACTCGTCTATAAAGCTAGTGAATGATTTGAATGAAATGCAAGTCACAGTCGATGCATACAAGTTCGACTTAGGCGAGAATGATGAAGTCGTTCAAAAGCGTGTTACGTTGGCATCGCATTTGGATAGACTGTCTACGATCACTCAGCATGCTCTACAAATGTCAGGTAAAGTTCAAAGTGCGCTTAGTGGCGGTGGCGTCCATGAGCAAGAGAATAAACAAATTTTGGATCTGATGGACCGTCTTGATGCGGGCCTTGAATATTTACAAGATACGGCCCTGCCGAAGCTGAACGACGCGCATAACGCATATATGCATCAGCACTACATAGAACAATTTAAAACACTGATGAGCGATGCTGATATTGCTGTCTTTAAAGACAAGTTTGCTGCGTTCGGCCAGCATAAAAACAATGATGCGGCTTTGCAAAGCGCACTTAGAAATTATCAAGATTTGTTGTCGATGAGCAAAGATCCGGCGACATTGAATAAATCGCTCATCGAAGCCCTTGCTGATCCCAAAGCCAAAGGTCGCGTAAAGAAATTTATGCGCGAGTTAGGCTATCAAGTTACTGATGAACTCTCACACGGCGAGAACGCAGCGACTGCTTATGGTAACGCCACATTAATTAAAAGCTTCGACGCAGTAACAAAACGCTCAACCGAAATGCCTCGCACCACCACCGACATCGGCCACGAGTTGCTCGGCGTAAAGCATGGTAATTTCGAGCCTGTTATGGCGTTCTTGCCATCGTCCGAAAATTCACCGATTGCCGATGCTTTGAAAGTCGAGCAAGCCAAAAATGCGCCTGCTCAAGATGTGAATGTGCCTGTGAAGGTATATGAACGCGGTCAGAAATTTAAAGCCATCGCAGGCCAAGTGATTGGTACTGCCGGTGATTGGTCGCTCAAAGTAGCCCACGGGCTTATCAAAAACTCTCCTGCCATTATCCTTGGTGCGGGTGTTGGTGCAAGTGTCGGCGGATTGACACGCTTAGGCATGGTTGGCTTGAGTGCAGCTGCCATTACCACTGGTTTACCTGTGTTAGGCATCGCCGGGTTGGCGCTTGCAGTTGTTGCAGGTGCTGCAGTAGGCGGATTTAAAGCGCAATATATGATGGACTACAATGCGGCCTTGGAACGCGGTGAAAAACCAGTAGCAGCTGCAATTAAAAATCTGCTCGGGTCTGCGGCCAAAGGTAGTACCCAAAGTTTCGGCGCTCTGTTCAAAGCCGTTGGTGTCTTGGGCAAAGCGTATAATGAAGTTGAGCGCGAACGCGTTCAGGCACGAAGAACGCATAGTTTAGGCAAGCAATTGCTCATCCATGCCATTAATCCCTTAACTATGCCGTTTAGCGTTTACCAACGCATGCTTAAAATAGATGCGGCCACGACCAAACTCGCCACGGGTGCAGCCTTAGGTGCCATCGGGGCAAGTCTCGCGTATACCTGGATTACTGGCGGCAGCGACTCTGTGGCCACAACAGCATTGGATCCATCTTCTACAGCGCCTGCAGAAACCGGGGCGTTAGAAACTTTGAAACCTAACGTTGCAACTTCGGCAACGCTCAATACGGATACCTCTGTCAAAGATGCCTTTGGTCCATATGCATTACCTAAAACAAGTATGCCAGAGACTGTTCTGATGCCGGACCCAATGGTCGCCGATCTGCCGCAGAGCAATCCCGTCCTGCCTAATCCGCTTCTTAAGACGCTGATTGAGATGCCCATAATTTCTGACATACCGGGAATCGACAAGTTGACATTGTTACCCAAGTTCAATGTACCGATTACCGTGGAAACCCCGGCCAAAATACCAATGATCGGGGCAGACCCTGTACCAACAATACCTATGATCGATGCTAAACCTGTGATCAATCCGTCGATAACAGTCGAGTTAAGACCGAGTCTGCCTTTGTCTCCAGAGACAGATTTGAAAATGTCGGATACGGTGCCAGTCATTGAACCTGCTCCGGAGACGCTTGTCGTCCCGAGCATGCCTACGACGGTTGAAGGTTTCCTCAAAGGTGATGCGATGCAATCAAACATCGATTTCTGGAAGCAAGAAGTGGCTGCTGGAAACTTAAGCGGTCGCGGCCTTCGCGCCGTTCAACACGCGCTTGCAGCTGTCGATAAAGGCAATATCGTCGCTGCAAATGATTTGTTGAACTTCCGTGCTGAAGGCGGTTACTTCGCTAACGGTAAATTCCATGATCTGCCTGGTTATACGCCAAATGCCGAAGCTGTTATTGACGCTAAGGAACAACTGATTGCGCTTGATAAAATCGTTGATAACGCACAAGTCGATTCCGTAGGTGCGCAATCGCAACGATATATTGATGATGTGCGCGCGCGCATTACAGCAGCCGCGCCTAAAAACACAATTTCTTAAAAAGAAAAAGGCCCGCTAAAAGCGGGCCTTAATTTTTGCCTCAGACTTAAAATCAACCTGTCAATTTCTTCCACCAGCCTTTTTTACGCTCGCCGGTGACCTCGTTCACCGTTTCGTAATCACGGTTGCGTGGGGCTTCTTGTTCTCTTGGTTCAGCACGCGCCGGACGTGACACGGGCTGCATAGCTGGCACTGCTTCCCTGGCGGAAGCCACATTGCCATTCGGCTCGCTGCGATCTTGGCCGCGATCTTCACGTGGACCACGATCTTCGCGATTGTTACGTCCACGACCGCCGCGGCGTCCGCGACGGCGGCGTCCGCCTTCACGCTCATCACGATTTTCACGATTACCATTGAAATCGCCCTGTTCGTTTCCAGGCATGCGGTTGCCGATATTATCGTCAATCTCATCGCCGCCGTTAGATGGAATCACATTGCCATTGGCTTCGTTACCACCTCGATCATTGCGCGGACCGCGTTCCCGGCCATTATTACGGCCGCGTCCGCCGCGACGGCCACGGCGACGCCCGCCATCTTGACGTACGCGTTCTTCAAAACCACTTTCATTCGATTGCGGCTGTTCCGGATCGCCCTCTTCTTCGGCATCAGACGCTTCAATCGCTTCTTCGCTCTCATCATAAGACGTATCTTCGTCTTCCAAATCAGGATCGACCGTAGCGCCTGCAACTGGCACATCGACCGAACGGCGGGATTTGGTGACTTCGAGATGGAAACCTTGATCG
>DATCRN010000257.1:0-2073 GCA_036568945.1 Alphaproteobacteria bacterium
GGTGGGAATAAGCAGCGCTTCTCCCAGGCTTTTGCCCGGAGCGAACGGCGCGGGCGCATCCAATGCCAGGCCGCTTTTTTCCACCACCTTGCGCACCAGGGAATAGCCGTTGGAATGCACGCCGGATGACGCCAATCCCAAGACCACATCACCTTCCTTAATATCTTTGCCGGTGATCTGACGGTCACGTTCGACTGCGCCTACGCAGAAACCGGCCAAATCATAGTCTTCTTCTTTGTACATACCCGGCATTTCGGCGGTTTCGCCGCCGATCAAGGCGCAGCCACTGTCGCGGCAGGCTTTGGCAATGCCGTTAATAATAACGGTTGCTTGCTCGACGTTCAGAATGCCGGTTGCGAAATAATCGAGGAAGAAGAGGGGTTCTGCGCCTTGAACGATCAGATCGTTCACGCACATGGCGACCAAATCCTGGCCGATCCGGTCATGTTTCCCGGTTTCGATGGCAACTTTGAGCTTGGTGCCCACGCCGTCCGTGCCTGCAACCAAAATAGGGTCTTTATAACCAGCTGCTTTAGGGTCGAAAAAGGCCCCAAAACCACCTAAGCCATCCATAACGCCGGGACGACGGGATGCGGCCGCCGCAGGCTTAATCGCCTCAACCAAGGCATCACCGGCATCGACATCGACACCCGCCTGTTTATAAGCTTCACCGGCTGTTGCTTTCATATTGAAACAAACCTCCAAAGGGTTGTAAAACCGTCATACCGCCAACACATTCCCTAGGTAGTATTGGACAATGAAGCCGCTGTTGTATCGTGTTTTTTGCTTAACGTTAACGGTCTTTTTTGCGCTTTTTGCCGCGTCTGCCGCACAAGCCCAAGGGGATACGCTGCTGGTGAAGGGCGTTGGCGTCGATATCAGCGCGGATTCGGCCCTGTCTGCCCGGAATAAAGCCTTCGCCGAAGCGCGCCGCAAAGCCTATGAACAACTTGCCGCTCAATATGTCAGCGCAGATCAAATCGCCAATCTGTCCGTACCGGATGATCAAGTGCTTGCCTCCATGGTGCGCGATTTTGAAATCGTGAATGAGAAAATGACGTCAAAGCGTTACGTCGGTACGTTCGATGTACGCTTTAATCCGGCTGTGCGTGGATCTTTTCAAACGCATGATGCGACTGTGACGGCCATCGGTTCGGTTGCAAACGATCAAATCGTTACAACGACAACAACACCTGGCACGGTATCGACGCGCAGCGAAATTATCACCGGTTCTGATACGGCGACTGAAGACAATTACATTTATTCGCCTGCGCGGGGCAATGTGATTGCAAGCCCGGTCAGTGCGCCTGCGATGGTGCCGCAAACGCAAGCGGTGCGTCCGACTCTTGTTTTACCCTGGTATGGTCCGCGTGGCCGTCAAACCCTGTGGGGTGCCGAAAATCCATGGCGGGCCGCATGGGAAGCCAATGATAAACTTGCACGCGATAAATCGATGCCGATTATGTTGCCGGTTGGTGATGCTGATGACATGCGCGATTACGCGCCGGTGCAGGCTTTATCGTCGCAAGGCAATATCGAAGGCTTGATCAAAAAATATGACGCTGCAGATGCGGTGCTCGCGATTGCTGAACCTGCCGAAGGCGGTGCGCTTATCGTATCGCTCTATCGTTTTGAGGGTGGGTCGCCGGTGGCCATGGGTCGCTTCGGTGTCGATGGTGGTTCGGGCGCTGAATCGCTCAAGCAAGCGGTGGATCGCGCCGTCGTCTCCATGCGTGCGATGCCGTCGGGTGGATCATCTGTCGTGCCGGCATCCGTCGCAGCCGTTAATGTGACGACGCCATATTCTTCGCAGCCCATTCCGACCACGCCGAATGCGATGTATTTCGTGACGATCGCGCGTTTCTCCGGCCTGCAGCAATGGGTCATGATGCGTAATGCGTTGGCATCGACCCCGGGCATTCAAGCAGTGGACGTGCAATCGATTAGCCCGTCCCAAGCGCAGCTGCAATTTGCGTATAGCGGCGATGGTGGATCGCTGTCTGCCTTGCTTGCGCAACGTGGGTTGCAAATTTCGCCGATCAGTGGCGGTACGGCTGTCGCAGGCCTCAATAC
>DATCRN010000258.1:0-2775 GCA_036568945.1 Alphaproteobacteria bacterium
TACGATTTCTGCGCGATGCATGGACCGACGGCAGCCGTGATATCATTCCGATCCGCCCCTAATTTTTCCATCTCAGCAATCGTGGATTCCAGAACGCCTTTCAGCGCCCCGCCCCAGCCGGCATGCGCGGCGCCAATAACACCGGGCGCAGAAAATAACACCGGCGCGCAATCGGCAGTTTTAATCGCAAGTGTGATATTGGGATTGGTTGTAACCAGCGCGTCTGCCTCGGGCATGTCATCACGAAAATCTGTGATGGTCACACAGACATCGCCATGAACTTGTTTAAGCAGGACTGGCTTGATCGTCTCAGGAATACCGTCGCGTCCGTAAAAACCGTGCGGCGTATCGATCAGTTTCGATTTAACGGATGGTTGCGGCATTTTTGGAACGGTTCAGCATCAAAATCACGCCACCGTCATCTTGGAAACGGCGATACATGCCATTGGGTTCAATTGCCCAAGCGCTCGGCATATCAACCGATTTGAAAATGCCTTTGATTACGCTATCCCAACGGCCCCAACCTGATGCCAAGGTTTCGCAACTCATCACAATATGCTGCCCATGATATTGGCTGGCGACCACCATAGCATGCATGGGATACGACGACCCCGCCCAATATTTTTGGAAATCAACTTCGGCGGCGACTGCCGCTGCACGACCGAGTTTCGCATTGG
Source organism: Alphaproteobacteria bacterium (assembly GCA_036568945.1). Taxonomy (GTDB): domain Bacteria; phylum Pseudomonadota; class Alphaproteobacteria; order Micavibrionales; family UBA1664; genus UBA6145. The sequence goes on from DATCRN010000258.1 coordinate 678, forward strand.
TCGTGTAAGACGCCAATTTCACCATATCGGTATCAGGGCGCGCATAAATTTCGCGTTTGATCTGCTCGCCATCAAAAATGAAGTTGGATACTTCCATGTTGGCCGATGCGGGCGCGTCTTTAAAACGACCATCATCCGTCACATACAAACGACACGCGGCATGATCCATTCCTTGCGGCGCTAAAATTTGCAGACGCAAATCGTCATCCAGGCTTGCCTGACGCATCCAATTATCCGGGAACGTGACTTCGATGTCGTAAGTCGGATCTTGCCACACGAACACTTCGGCCTTGGCAGGCAAGGTGGCAGCCAATAAAACAGCGGCAGTCAGCAGGATCTTTTTCATAGGCTTTAAGATAACAGCCTCACACCTGTTTTGCCATATCAAATTAGCGTATTAGAAATCGAGTCCGCGCTTGTGGCGGATATCAGCCTCGGCAGCCTTAATCTCATGATTGCTTTGGTCCAGATGATGGGCCCCTTTGGCAATCATATAGGCACTGGTCAAAACAGCCATGCTGCCGAAGGCTAGTGCACCTGCCATGGCGACAGGCGCTCCGAAGATGGAAGCCGCAGTGACGGCAAGACCGGTAGAAACCAATCCGCCGACGCCGGCTTTGACGCCTTCTTTAATATCGTCTTGCGCATCACTTCTTTCACTCTGAAGATCTACAAGATGCATGCGTTCAGGCAGCAAATCTTCATAGCTCATACCGATCAGTTTCTGCAGATGGTCTTTAGAAACGACATTACCGGTGATGGAAGATCCAACGACTTTCATTATATATTCGCCTTATAAACAGCGGTGATAACGTCATCTTCTAAATGATGCAGGAATCCGTTCATGCTCATTTTATTTTGAATGTCTTTCGGGGGCATTTGCGTGTGGCCTTGGCTCAAAACCAATCCAAATTGGTCCAACTCCAGCGCGTCGCCACGTTCCAATGTCTCGCGATATTCTTGATATTTGCTTGGGATGATGGCGACATAGGCCCAGTACGGGCGGTCTTGTTCGTCGCGGCCCATAAACAGATCGATCATGCGCTGGTCATCCATCGCGCCTGCGCGAACGTCATCTAAAATAGTCTGAATGGATAATGCAGCCATATATGTCCCCAATAATACCGGGACAGCATACAATGTAATTCATTGATGTTTTGTTAATGACCCCAGAAACCCATGGTTTTATAGGCTTGGGCGAGAATTGGCCCGCTGATCGCCTTGGCCCGTTCCGCCCCATCCTTAAGAATTTCATCGATTTCCGCCTGATCGGCGAGCAATGCGTTAAAGCGGTTCGCAATCGGCGCAATTGCATTAACGGTGACGTCCGCGAGCGCCTCTTTGAACGGTGCAAAATTGCCGCCGCCAAATTTCGTTAAGACCGCATCCATTTTCTCGCCCGACATGGATGTGTACAGTGTGATCAGGTTTTGCACTTCAGGACGATCGCGCATTTCATCGGGAGAAGCTGGGAACGGCAGCGCATCCGATTTCGCTTTACGGATTTTTTTGGCGATCGTATCGGCATCATCCGTCAAATTAATGCGACTGTTATCGGACGGATCGGATTTCGACATCTTCGCCGTGCCGTCATTCAGCGACATCACGCGCGTGGCATCGCCAAGGAGGACCGTTTCCGGCTCCGGGAAGAATTGCGTTTTATAACGGGAATTAAACGTGCGCGCGATTTCGCGAGCGAGTTCCAAATGTTGTTTTTGATCATCGCCCACCGGCACATGCGTGGCCTTATAGGCTAAAATGTCCGCAGCCATCAGCACAGGATAAGCAAACAGACCTAAACCTGCCTTTTCTGCATTCTCGCCGCCTTTATCCTTGAACTGCGTCATACGCGATAATTTCCCCACTTGGGTCATCGTCGATAACAACCAGTTGAGTTCCGCATGCGCGGTATTGGCGGATTGCGCAAATAATATCGATTTGTTCGGATCCACACCCGCCGCAATATATGCGGCCGCAATTTCGCGCGTCGATTGTGCCAAAGCCGATGGTTCATACGGCATCGTGATCGCATGCAAATCGACCACGCAGTAAATGCATTCAAAACTTGGATCGTCTTGCAACTTCACCCAATTGCGCA
>DATCRN010000259.1:0-24156 GCA_036568945.1 Alphaproteobacteria bacterium
CTTCTTCTGAATCCGTATCAACATTTTCGGCAACAGATTCTTCATCTGTATTTTGTATTTCTTCTACAGCGTCCTCGCCTTCCACTGTTTCAGCTTCTTCAGCTTCGGCACTTTCCGGATTAGCGGCGCGCGCGGCTTCACGTTCCGCTTCAGCGATTTCACGCGCTTCGGCTTCGGCCAGCATTTGACGACGCAATTCTTCTTGCTCGGCAATCAGACGCTCGCGATCTTCAACCGGGATACGATAATAATCAGGATGAATTTCCGAGAACGGCAGAAAACCATGACGGTTGCCGCCGTAATTCACGAAAGCGGCTTGCAGTGACGGCTCAACACGCGTCACCTTGGCTAGATAGATATTTCCTTTGAGTTGTTTTTTGGAAACGCTTTCGATATCGAAATTTTCCAGACGATTGCCGTCCATGACAGCGACGCGCGTCTCTTCCGGTTGCGCGGTGTCAATCAACATAATTTTTGGCATTTATATTTTCTCCGTCGCGAACGGAACAAAATGCAGCACCGATAAGGAGCGCCAAGCGACCAACACTACCGAAATCGGGCGTCAATTTGTCGCCCGCGATTCTTTACTTGGTTGATCGTTCCAATCCGGTTCCTGACATCCCGTGGAAACAGCGCCTATATATAAGTGCGCCAGCACGGTTCGGTTCCTGTTTGGCGATCCAGCCTTCTTGGATGAAGACCGATCCTTTTTTAAAACTCTTCGACGTCAGCGGCCCGGGTATTGGTTGTTGTCTTACGACGTTTGAATATGTAACAAGGGGGCTAACGTGTCGCTTGTGGCCCTTACAATAGATTTAGTTTGGATAATGCACAACCTTAAAAAAAGCCTTTTTACATTTCTTATTGTTTTTATTGGCTTTTTTAGCCTGTACGAGCGCGCGTACGCTTTAAATATTACCGGTATCCGTTTTGGGGAGCATGGCAACGCACTGCGCGTCGTTATGGATTTGGACCAAGAGGCTGATTTTCGCGCCCAAGTACAGGCCGACCCAACCCGTCTTATAGTCGATATGCCGATTTTATCGGGCAAACCTCTTATCGGCCGATCAGCCTTGCCCGACATCATTAAGGACATTCGACTTGAGCCTTTAGGCACACAGCACAGCCGTTTGAATTTTATACTGGCGGATATTGCCGTGATCCGCAGCGCCTTCATGATGCCGAGCGAGGGGACCAAACCTGCCCGTTTGGTTGTCGATCTGGCGCCTGCATCAGATCAAAGTTTTGCGAAGGCTGTCGGGCGCGCGCAAGGCACGTTGCAAACCGGGTCCGACACGGCGATGACACAAATCGATAAGCCTACGATTCCATTTGCCGGCGGCAGCGGTATTAAACTGGACCCCGTAGGCGGCCCCAAACCACCTTCAGCGCCACAAACCCCAAAAGCGCCTACAAAACTGATTCCGGATGAATTGCCGCTTGTGATGATTGACGCGGGCCATGGCGGCATTGATTCCGGAGCTGTTGGCAATAAGGTGCGCGAAAAAGATGTGACGCTATCGGTTGCGCAAGACATTCAAAAAGCGCTGGAAGCAACTGGTAAATATCGCGCGGCCTTAACGCGGGATAAAGACATCTTCATTCGTTTGGGGGACCGCGTAAAAATTGCGCGCGCGGCAGATGCGGATTTATTCGTCTCCATTCACGCCGACTCGGTTTCATCGGGTGGCGAAAATATCAAAGGCGCATCCTTTTATACACTTTCTGCTGAAGCCTCCGACGTACAATCGGCACGATTAGCCGCGCGTGAAAACCAAGCCGATCTTTTGGGCGGTGTGGAGCTGCCCACAAACGATCAAGACGTGAAGGAAATTCTGATCGATCTTGCCATGCGGGAAACCACCCATCAATCCAAGTTGATCGCGGGGCAGATGGTCAAAGCCTTTGCGCGGTCCGGCATCAAAACCGTGCCGGGACCGGAACGGTCGGCAGGTTTTATGGTCCTAAAAGCCCCTGATGTGCCGTCCTTGCTGATCGAGCTTGGCTTCCTATCCAACCCTGGGGAAGCCGCCAAACTAGGCGATACCGCCTATCGCGAGGAATTGAGCCGCACAATTGCGGGCGGTATTGATGCCTATTTCAGCCGCGCCAAACGCCCATAATCCCTTGTCGTTCCTGTGAATTTTTTAAAAACTCCTCTTTTTGGGGGCTTTACAAGGGAGGGGACCCGGGTTAGCTTTTCCCAAGTGTTCAGCCCAAAAAGGCTGAGCAATCAAACGTTTGATCTAATAAACATTGAAAGAGGTACCTAAATGAACAAACTTTTCGCGATGATGGCTATCGTTGCCACCACCGGCCTGCTGGCTGCTTGCCAACCTGGCAAACCGATCGAAGCAACCGCTTACGAAGGTCACTCGATGTCCGCTGAGAAAGTCGACACGAGCGCTCCGGCTCCGTCCGCTGCTTCTTCCGGCAAATCTGGCCGTACGTTCGAAGCTCAGTAATTTTTTGGGCAAGTGCCCTAAAAATTCAAAAACCGCTGCCCTTTAAAGGCGGCGGTTTTTTTATTGAGATAAGCAAACTATATTGGCCGTATGACTTCAGCTATCTCTCTCCAAAATCTGACCAAGACTTATAAAGCTTCGGGGAAGTCGCCGGAAAAGCTCGCCCTTGATACTGTCAATCTCGATATTCCACGCGGCAGCATTTTTGCGTTGCTGGGCCCAAACGGCGCGGGCAAATCAACCTTAATCAATATTCTGGCAGGATTGGTCAGCAAGACATCGGGCAAAGCTTTCGTGTGGGGCTTTGATTTGGATGAAAAACCTCGTGCCGTAAAATCATCAATCGGTGTCGTACCGCAAGAAATCAATTTTGATCCATTTTTCACGCCTGCGCAGATCCTTGATATTCAAGCCGGCATGTACGGCGTACCAAGTACTGAGCGAAAAACCTCTCAGCTTTTGGAAATGGTGGGTCTTGCCGACAAGGCTGATGCGTATACACGGCAACTCTCAGGCGGAATGCGCCGTCGTTTGATGGTGGCAAAAGCCTTGGTGCATACCCCACCGATTTTAATTTTGGATGAACCGACTGCAGGCGTAGACATTGAACTCCGCCAACAACTTTGGGCCAATGTGCGTACATTAAATCGCCGGGGCACGACCGTTATCCTAACCACGCATTATTTGGAAGAAGCACAAGAAATGTGCGATCGCATTGCGATCATTAATCACGGTCGCGTCATAGCCAACGAAGATAAAGAAACATTACTTGCCCGTATTGAGGGTAAGGACATCGCCTTCCGACTGGATCGCGAATTAGAAACCGTTCCCGCCTCCTTAACGCATTATCACGCCAGAATAGACGGCAAGCGAACGCTTGTAATTACCTATGCGCCCAAAGACGTCCAAGCCGGCAAAATTATTGCCGATGTTCAATCGGCAGGCTATGGGATCGAGGATGTTCGTACCGATAATTCAGATTTAGAAGACGTTTTCTTGCAATTAACCCGTGCAGCCTAGAATTTGTTGCAGAAATCAGAGTCGGTCGTTATGTCTTTTAAGCATGACAACATCTTTGAGCGATGTAGCCGGCATAGTGTTCGATTTCGACGGTACTTTGTATGAGTACATGGAAATCTATACGAAAGCTTTGCGCCAGGCACAAGTCTCCGTTTTAATCGATGAAACGGAAGGCCGCATCACCCCCGAAGAAGCCGAGCATTTATGCGCCACCTCGTATAAAACTTTGCGTAACGGATATGATCTTCCAGCGCAAAAGTTGGGACTTAATCCGTATCGTTTGCATGAGCTCTTTCATGCTCGCACCACTATGGAAGGTATGAAGCCTATTCCAAAATTGCGCCGCACTCTGTTTGCTGCGCAAAAGCAAGGCATCAAGTCCAGCATCGCAAGCCATTCCCATTATAACTACGTATCCCGTGGGATGGATTTTTTAGGCATCACGCATTTGATCGATCATGTCGTCACACTTGAACAAGTGAACTATCGCGAAAAGCATAAGGGTCCGGATATGTTTAAAGAAGCGCAGCGCCGTCTTAATGTTCCTAGCGAAAAGACATTGATGGTGGATGATCTGCCTGAAAATCTACTGCACGCGCGAGAAATCGGCATGCGAACCGATTTTATTCATTGGGGTAAGCCTAGAGATGCCTTGCCCGGCCATGTTGAATTCCAACATGATACGCCAGTCACCGCAATTGAGCAGGTTCTGGCGGCCCGCCGGCCTGCACCAGCGATGATCTAAACCCAAAATTTGTGTTTTCTAAAACGCTTATGGTAGCGTTTTTTTATGAGGAAGGAATTCAATCTCCACGCCTTCACCCCGCTGGATCAGCTTACAGCAGCGGCGATGATGGCTCCGGCGCTTTTCCTCTCTTTCCAACAATTTGGTTGGACGGGTTTTGCCGTCACAGCAGCCGCTCTCGCCTTCACTAAGCCAGTTTTAAGCTGGCTTACGCGCAACGCTGATCAGCATCCGATGATGGCGGAAGAATTTCCCCATGAAGATACGCCGGATGAAATCCGCCTGCAGCATATCTGTGATGAATTATCACCTGCCTTTGGCTTAGACGGCATTCGCGCAACAATGATCCGCCCCACGAAACAAGCGGCATTCTCGCTGCCGGACAAAGTTTATATTTCGTCAGAAACAGTGAAAATATTGGATGACGATGAACTTCGCTTTATCGTCGCACATGAGCTCGATCATATTCGCGCGCATGATCACGAAGGTCATAGCCGAAACAAAATTTTAAACACAGTGGCCGGTGGCGCTGCTGTCTTGTCTTTGGCCGATATCGTCATGGGCGGCGTAATGCATATCACCACGCTAACTGCGCCGTATCTGACTGCCTTTGCCTATATGGGCACTATGGCATCCATTAATTTAACTCATCGGCACATGCTACGTGCGATGGAATATCGCGCAGATGAAAATGCTATGCGTGTTACCCACAATCCGCACAAAGCAATCAGTGCTCTTGCGAAATGCACGTATATCATGAGTGGCAAGAATGCGAAGGCGCTGGAGCCCCAACCAAGACAATTAAAAGACCTTATGTACACGCATCCATCACTGCGTGATCGCGCCAAGCGCATCATGAAAACTTGGGAAGATCTAAACCGTAACCGGCGGGCGATTAGAAGCGCGCAGCCTGTGATGGCATGAAGCGTTTTGCAAAATTTGTAATTTAAAAAAACTTTATGATACCGTGATTTTATGAAGATGGAATTCAATCGCGTTGGACGCAATCCACTTGAGATTGCCACCACCGCGTTATTGACTGCGATCCCCGCCATCATTTCCTTTCAGCAATATGGTTGGACTGGCTTACTGATCGGTGGCATTGCCATCGCTGCATGGACTGCCTTTATCAGCCGCAACGATAACAAGCCTGTCAAAAGTCATGTTGCTAACTATGACAACCTTAAAGACGATCTAAAAAACAAAACGCAATACTACAGCGATTTTTTGCGTTTGGATCACACGGTACGCGACCTCGCGCCACGATTTGGACTTGAAGACATTCGTCCCGTGATTACCGATCGTAAAGGCTCAACGGCTGCCGCTTATTCTACGAATAAACTCGAGATGAGCTATGGGTTGATCCGCCTTTTGGATGATGATGAATTGCGCTGGGTTGTCGGACACGAACTTGCGCACCTTAAAAATAAAGATCTCAAATTAAAACGCGTCTTTGATGCCGCAGCAACGATTGCAGATGCAGGCTTTTTAGGGTCTGTCATAGCACCGCTTTTTGGCACCTCCATGAACGCCTTATCCGGTTTTTGGCCCATATTATTTGGCACCATTGCCTTAAAGCTGTCCTTTAACTTTTTATCTTCGCACCTCTATCGAACGATGGAACATAATGCCGATATAGATGCTCTGGAATTCGTCCCTAAAAACAAAGCCATCAGCGCTTTGCAAAAGGTGGAAAAATTCCTGCAAACACAAATGGGAGAAAACAACCTGCGCTTCCACAAACATCATGATTCTATATTTGATCTAATAGCCAGCCATCCTAGTCACGAACGCCGTATTACGGCCATCAAGGACGCTAAAATCGACCATAGTTCTAGAAAACCTCTAGGTATTGCCTTCGATATCGCACGCCCCTTTGCTTTTATCTAACACTTGCCAGATATGGGCAGCCTGTGCTTTTCTAAAGCCATGCACGTTCAAGCGGCACTCCTTCTTCGACTTATTTCCCTCTAAGCCACGGCTTTAGAGGTCTTTGCCGTCGTCCGGCACAAACATTGCAATTCATCCATTCGAAGAAGGATTATAAAATGTCACTGATTTCCGATATCCAAAAAGATAATGCCCGCGTAGTCATATTTGATACGACCTTACGAGACGGCGAACAATCACCCGGTTGCTCGATGAACCTGGAAGAAAAACTGCGTATGGCAGAAGTGCTAGAACAGATGGGTGTTGATGTGATTGAAGCCGGTTTCCCAATCGCGAGCCCCGGTGATTTTGAATCGGTCCATGAAATTTCCAAACGCGCCGATAAAGCCGTTATCGCGGGACTATGCCGTGCGGTGCAAAAAGACATTGATGCGGTCATTAACGCCATTAAACCGGCGAAACGCCAGCGCATCCATACCTTCATTTCAACATCGCCACTGCATATGAAATATAAATTGCAAAAAGAGCCGCATGAAGTGCTGGAAGCCATCGCCTGGTCGGTTGGCTATGCGCGCCAACATTGCGACGATATTGAATGGTCTGCGGAAGATGGTTCGCGCACGGAAGACGATTTTCTTTGCCGTTGCGTGGAAGCTGCCATCACCGCGGGCGCTACGACCATCAATATCCCGGATACGGTGGGTTATGCCGTGCCTTCCGAATTTGCTGCAAAAATAAAAATGCTTTTTGACCGCGTACCCAATATCGGCAAAGCGATTATATCTGTCCACTGCCACAATGATTTAGGTTTAGCCGTTGCGAATAGTTTGGCAGGCGTCGAGGCAGGCGCGCGTCAGATCGAATGCACGATCAATGGCATCGGTGAGCGCGCAGGCAATGCTGCGCTTGAAGAAGTCGTGATGGCTTTACGCACACGCGCTGATCTTATTCCGTTCACCAATAAAATCGATACGACTAAGATCACACGTGCATCGCGCTTACTGTCGACCATCACAGGCATGCCTGTGCAGCATAACAAAGCGATTGTCGGCGCCAATGCATTCGCCCATGAAAGCGGTATTCATCAAGATGGTATGCTAAAAAACGCGCAGACCTATGAAATTATGACACCGGAATCGGTGGGTCTTACACAATCCAACATCGTGCTGGGCAAGCATTCGGGCCGCCATGCCTTCAAAAAGAAATTGGAAGACATGGGCTATAACCTTGAAGACGCTGAATTAGATGATGCTTTCTCGCGGTTTAAAATTTTGGCTGACGCCAAAAAGGAAGTATTCGATGAGGATCTAATTGCGCTGGTCGATGATGAAGTCGCGCGCGCACACGACCGCATCAAACTGGTTTCCATGTCGTGCTGGTCATCGACCAAGGGACCACAGCGCGCGCACCTAACCTTGGAAATCGATGGTCACCAACAATCAGCAGAGTTGGATGGCAATGGCGCTATTGATGCGATTTTCAAAGCCATAGCGCAAATTATCCCGCACCCAGATGCAAAATTGGCTTTGTTTAATATTCAGGCCATTACGGGCGGGACGGATGCTCAAGCTGAAGTGACTGTACGTCTTGAAGAAAACGGTAAAACCGTGAACGGCCAAGGCACGGATACGGATACGCTGGTCGCCTGCGCCCGCGCATACGTACATGCTTTGAATAAGCTAATGATCAAACGCGCTCGTCAGCGACCAGAGGATGTCGTCGTGGGCAAGGAGCATATCGCCTCTATTTAATCCTTATTCTAACGTCCACCTTTAAGCCGGTAATATCCATAATGCTTTTAACATATTGATATTACTGGCTTTTTAACTTTTTCTTCATTCAAATTTCGTTTACTTTAATTAAGCTTAACAAGAGTGCTGCGCCATTCTGGCGCAATCATGTCTCGTCGCGTGGACAAGCTTCACAATCAGGAGGATTACGTGAGCAAAAAATTTGGCCTTTCCATTAGAACAAGAATGTTAGGAATTTTGGTGGCCTTTGCCATTCCAACAGCCATTCTGACTTATCAACTTAATGATGAAATTAGTGCGGATTTAGCATTCGCTCAAAAAGAAATTGATGGTACCTCGTATTTGAAGCCTATCATTTCTTTGCTGGATGAGATTGGCGATCTCCAAGTGATTTCTTTGATGAACAGTCGCGGTGAGCCCGGAACGGCAGAAGCTATAGCAGAAGCAATTCCAACAATCGATGGCTTGGTGGCTGAACTTGCTACGCTTGATCAAAAATATGCTGAGCATCTTGCTCTAACCCCAGAGGGACTTGAGGCACATAAAGCAACGGTGACGTTCCCTGACGTTCAAAAACTATGGAATTCACTTAAAGTTTCAAAAACTTACAATCAAGCTGCATTTGATGAGCTTCTTGCAGATATAGCTTCCTTAGGAAGCTATGTTTACAATACTTCCAATATTATTCTGGACCCTGAACTTGATTCTTATTCTTTGGGTGATGTTGCCGTCGGGCGCTTGGTTCCCATCCTGCAAAAACTTGCTCTCTTAAAGAGCAACACTTACATCCTTCTAAAGGATAATGCTGGCGTATTGCCGGAATCTGAAGTGGCAAACTTCGCAGTCGAAACGGGCGTTTTGGAACAAACTTTATTCGCCAATGCGATCGCATCAGCAGAGGTTGCACTTGTGGAGGATCCGAATTGGCATGGTGTCAGTCCTACACTGGAATCAAATTTACGTCCAATGCTGGAAAATTACAAAAATGCCGGTAAGCCTGTCATGGCTATCTTTAAATCCGTACTGCATGGGGGGACAGCAGAACCGGTTGCCTTTGTGAATACGTTAGATGGTATGCATGATATTTCCGCTGAAGTTGGTAATATCGTTTTAGACGAGCTTCATAAAATTCTAACTATTCGCCACGATGCAGGTCAAAAAGAACGCATCGAAACATTGATCATATGTGCCCTGGCTGTTGTTTTTGCCATGATCATGTTCTTCATCATCTCGGCCAGTATTACACGCCCGATTGGTCGATTGACCTCGGCAATGGGGACGCTAGCAGAAGGTGATAATACCATTGAAATTCCTGGCCTAAACCGTTCCGATGAAATTGGCAACATGGCCAAGGCTGTAGGCGTCTTTAAAGAGAATGCGATTCAAATTGAAAAAATGAACGCAAGCGCCGAAGAACAGAAAAAACGCGCCGAAGCTGAGAAGAAAGAAGCCATGCATAAACTTGCTGGCGAATTCGACTCGCGTGTCGGCGGTGTTATTCGTACGCTTACATCGGCGGCAGAAGGCATGACAATGACGGCGCAAGCTATGAAAACCGCATCTGACCAAACAGCACAAATTTCGAGCATGGTGGCTTCAGGTGCAACGCAAGCTGATTCAAACGTGCAAACGGTTGCAGCGGCTTCTGAAGAATTGGCTGCGTCTTCGTCCGAAATTGCACGCCAAATCGACAGCGTTGCGAAAAAGGCCACGATGGCCGCACAAGATGCGCAAGCAACACGTGTGTCCGTACAAGAACTGGTGCAATTGGCAGATTCCATCGGTGATGTCATTTCAACGATTAAAGATATCGCTGATCAAACCAACCTTTTGGCACTTAATGCCACGATCGAAGCTGCCCGCGCTGGTGAAGCTGGTAAAGGCTTCGCCGTTGTGGCTGATGAAGTCAAAAAACTGGCTTCTGAAACAGGCAGCAAAACAGAAGAGATCGACCAACGTGTTGTCCGCATCCAGGAGGCGATCCGCACGTCAGTGGAAGCCATGGAAAAGATCATTGATAACGTCAGCCAAATCGATGCGGCTACCACATCTGTTGCATCCGCTGTGGAAGAACAAAATGCTGCGACCGCTGAAATCGGCCGTAACGTGACGGAAGCATCGACAGGCACACAACAAGTGTCGTCATCGATCGTGCAAGTTCAACAAAATGCCGCCGAAACGGGCCAGTCCGCTAATATGGTGCTGGATGCCGCGTCTGACTTGAAGCAGCAATCGGAATTGTTGCAAGATGAGGTTGGCAAATTCTTGAACGAAATTCGCAGTTCATAAGATAACATGAGATTTAAAAAGCCCGGCAAATGCCGGGCTTTTTTTATTGCACAAGTGTTCTGCATCTCGCAATCACATCACGGAACATTTCAGTTGTCAGTCTTCCAGTGTTCGTATTGTAACGTGACGTGTGATACGTATCGACCAACTTGAGGCCGTTGGGCAATTCATGCACATGCCCGTGTTTAAATTTATAGGCGGACAATTTAAGATCGAACGCTTTTAAAACCGCATTATGCGCGATGGTGCCTTGCGTCAAAAGAACTTTTAGATTTTTAAGCCCTTGCAATTCTCCCACCAAAAACTGGCGGCAGGTTTTCTCTTCTTGAGGAAGGGGTTTATTTTGCGGCGGCACACACCGCACTGCATTGGTAATGCGGCAATTAATGAGCTCCAATCCATCATCAGGCCTTGCTTTGAAGACACCTTTGGCAAAGCCGAAATCAATCAAGGTTGGATACAATAATTCCCCCGCATAATCGCCTGTGAAGGGGCGTCCGGAAAAGTTAGCGCCCTTAAGACCTGGCGCAAGACCTACAATCAAAAGCTTGCAATCCAAAGGGCCAAAAGATGGAACTGGGCCATTGAATTTATCGGGAAATTTAGCCCGGTTTTCATGGCGGAAATCCACCAAACGCGGGCAAAGCGGGCAATCATAGGGGGCTTGGACGGGACAATCGGTCATAACGGGCCATACCATGCCTCCAAGGGCTTGAAATGTCTAGGGTTTGGATGAATTTGCTTGATCTTATGGGGCCAGCCCGTTAGAAAAGCGCCATAGATTTAAACCAAAGAGGAATCCATGGCCCGCGTAACCGTCGAAGACTGCATCCTAGAAGTCCCCAACCGTTTTGAATTGGTAATGTTGGCAGCGCAGCGCGCTCGTAAAATCGGCACTGGCGCGGCATTGACGCTGGATCGCGATAATGACAAGAACCCGGTGGTGGCTTTACGCGAAATCGCTGAAAAAACCATCGTTACGGACGAGCTCAAAGAAGACCTTACGCAATCCTATCAAAAAGTTCACCTGAACGAAGATGACGAACCCAATCTGGCCGAAATGATGGATGCGGAAGAGCAAGCCTTGGCCGACAACGCCAAATTGACTGCTGAAGCTGATGATTTGGACGCCGATGCTGATGATGAGGACGAAGAACTCGACGATCTGGAATCCATGGCCGGCATGGGCGCCGAAGACGAAGAAGAAGCGTAAGCCTCCTTTAATTTTTAAGCTTTAGAAACAATGGGCTGGCGGCATTTCCCCCAGCCCTTTTCTTTTGCTACACTAAACGCATGTTAAATACTGTGGAACCTCATACGACCGGCCTTGCAGGCCTTCCCGCGACAGATCCTGGCGCGGCACTCATCGAACGCGTCAGCGCCTATATGGCCCCTGCGCAGGTCGATAAGGTCAAAGCCGCCATTGAATTCGCCAAACAAAAACACGAAGGCCAAACAAGGTCGTCGGGCGAACCCTATTACACGCATCCAGTCGAAGTCGCGATTATCCTTGCTGATATGCGGCTGGATACAGCCACAATCCTGACTGCCATTTTGCATGATACGGTCGAAGATACCGATGCGACGTTGGAAGACATCAAAAAAGGCTTCGGGGCTGAAGTCGCGCCTCTGGTCGATGGCGTTTCAAAATTATCGCAGATCGAAAGCAAAACGGTCGAAGGCAAGCAGGCAGAAAACTTCCGCAAGCTTGTGCTTGCGATGTCCGAAGACATTCGCGTGCTCTTGGTCAAACTTGCCGATCGCTTACACAATATGCGCACTTTGCATCATGTGCCAAAGATTGAAAAGCGCCAACGTATCGCCTCTGAAACGATCGAAATTTATGCCCCTCTTGCTGAACGCATTGGCGTTCACGCGATTAAAGAAGAACTCGAAGATTTGTCTTTCGGTCATATTAAACCGGAAGCACGGGAATCGATTACCGCACGTTTGAGTTTCTTGCGTGCGGAAGGCACTGATGTCGTGAATGAAATTATTACGACACTCGCAAAAGTGCTCAAACAAGCCCATATCGAAGCTGACATCACAGGCCGCGAAAAAACACGCTATTCCATTTGGAAAAAAATGCAGCGGAAAAATGTAGCGTTCGAGCAGCTGTCGGACATCATGGCCTTCCGCGTTGTCGTAAAAGATGTGGCTGAATGTTATCATGTGCTGGGTGTTATTCACTCTGCCTTCCCAACTGTGCCGGGTCGCTTCAAGGATTACATTTCGACGCCTAAGCCAAACGGATATAAGTCCATTCACACGACAGTCTTGGGCCCGCACAATCAACGCATTGAAATCCAGATCCGTACGGCGGAAATGCATTCCGAAGCCGATCTAGGTGTGGCTGCGCACTGGGCCTATAAAAACGGTAAACCGCCAGCACCGGAAGAACTTAAGAAATTTCGCTGGCTACGCGACTTGCTCGATATCATTGATTCCGAAGCAAAACCCGAAGATTTCCTAGCGAACACCAAACTCTCCTTGTTCCAGGACATGGTATATTGCTTTACGCCCAAGGGCGATTTGATTGAATTGCCTAATGGTGCCACGCCGGTCGATTTTGCCTATGCGATTCACTCCAATGTGGGTGATGCAACGGTGTCCGCCAAAATCAACGGACGTATTGCGCCATTGAATACTAAATTATCGAATGGCGACCAGGTCGACATTCAAACGCAGAAAAACCAAACCCCATCGCCTACATGGGAACGCTTTGCCGTTACAGGAAAAGCAAAATCGCATATTCGCCGTTATATTCGCCAGCAGCAACGCGACCAGTACATTCAACTTGGCCGCGCTATGATGCAAAAAATCTTCAAGGCGGAAGGTTATGATTACACCGATAAGGCAATGACACCTTTGGTAGGACAATATAAAACTGAAAATTTGGATGACGTTTTTGCCGGCATCGGTCAGGGCAATTTATCTGCACGCGAAATGTTCCGCGTGCTGTTCCCATCGCATAAAACGGAACCAACCGCGCCAATTAAAAATCCTGGCGATATCGTCAATCCGTTTGAAAAGGCGCGTAAACCGGGTGCCGCTTTGCCAATTAAGGGACTTATTCCCGGCATGGCCGTGCATTACGCGCGGTGTTGCCACCCTCTGCCCGGCGACCGCATCGTCGGCATTGTCACAACCGGTAAGGGCGTGACGATTCATACGATCGATTGCGAAACGCTGGAAACATTCGCAGATACGCCAGAACGTTGGCTGGACGTACAATGGTCGGAAGGCGACGATAGCCCCGAAACGCATGTTGGCCGTCTGAACATTACGATCACAAACGAGTCCGGATCGCTTGCAACATTATCAACCGTGATTGCTAAAAACGGCGCTAACATAACGAACTTGAAAATCACCAATCGTTCGACCGATTTCTGGGACATGTATGTTGACGTCTGGGTACAGGATACGAAACACCTCAACAACGTCATTGCGGCATTGCGTGCGACTAGTTGCGTGACATCCATTGAACGTACGCGAGGAAGATAATTAAAAAGGCGCCCAACCCGGCGCCTTTTTTTGTTCCCCACTTGTAAATTCCTTATTTGGATCGCGTACCTAAACGGATCGAACCTTGCAAAGGGTAGGATTCCAATTTTTTACGCGTATCGTTCAATTTAAACTCTAGAGCACGATCGTGCTGCTCTTGTCGGTCCAAATGCTGAGTCAGTTGTTTCATGGCAAAGTTCCCTGATGCTGGCTGGTTAAAATCAATTCGTCATACCCATGATAGGGTTTTAGGCGCTAACAACCCGTTAAAAAAGGCGGGTTTTCCTATGCTTTTGGCGCAACTCTGCTTTGACCAACAAGGCGGAATGGATCATAGTTCCCCCATGTTTAAACGCCGTCAGAAGCGCAGTTTTTTACGCCGTATCAAAGAGTTGCTATGGCCATCCATGGGTTGGCGCCGCGCTGGGCATTATTTGGCCCTGCGCATCCTGCGTCTTTCCGACGCGGACGGGCATGACGTGATTGCACAAAGCGTGGCCTGGGGCATCGGTATGTCGTTTTTCCCCATCTTAGGTGTACACGCCCTTATGGCAGGGGCGGCAGCTGCTTTATTCCGTCTTAAAATCATCGTGTCGGTGATCGGCACCCTTATCATACCACCGGTCGTATTGCCGGTTTTATTCAGCATTGATTTCTTAGTCGGACGCAAAATTTTAAACGCGCTTGGCTTTTACGGCTGGGGCAAAGAAGCCAGTTTTAACCAAAATGTGGCTGGCAACGATTGGACCTGGCTTGCCGATCATTTCTACGAATTATTTGTGCCCGCTTTGATCGGCTTTTTAATCTTTTTGCCTATGGCATGGTGCGCAGGTTATATGCTGACCCACAAAATCATGGATATTCTGCGTGCCCGTTATAACCGCAAACATAAAGGAGCGCCTGTATGATCATCGGTACCGGCGAAGACACCGTCGACATACGCCGTATCCAAGATACGCTGGATCGCTTCGGCGATAGATTCTTGAAACGCGCATTTACGGAAGAAGAGCAGTTAAAGGCCTCCAGCCGCAAAGGATCACGGGAACCTGCCTCAACCCTGGCCAAACGTTTTGCCGCAAAAGAGGCGGCTTCCAAGGCCTTAGGCACCGGTTTTCGCGCTGGTGTGTCCCTAAAATCCATCGGGGTCATCAATGCCCCTTCCGGCAAACCCACGCTTTTGCTACAAGATGGCGCGGCCAAAAGGCTGGAAAGCCTAACGCCGCAAGGGCATGAAGTGCGTATCCATTTAACCCTGTCTGATGAATACCCATATGCGCGTGCCTTTGTTATTATCGAGGCGATCAAAGAAGGATGACTATGAGTAACGATAATCAAGAACAGGCTTTGGAAGACGAATTCAGCAAGGATGCGGAATCCGAATGGATGGAATTATTCACGACCGCGTTTTGGGCGATCGCGATTGCCTTATTGATCCGCACGTTCCTTTTTGAACCTTTTAATATTCCATCCGGTTCTATGAAGCCCAATTTACTGGTCGGCGATTATTTGTTTGTCTCGAAATACACGTATGGATATTCCCGTTACTCCCTGCCCTTTGGCTTGCCGCTGTTGCCTGGGCGGGTGATGGCGCATGAACCTCTACGTGGAGATGTCGCTGTCTTTCGCCTGCCTACCAATCCCGGCACAGATTATATCAAGCGTGTGATTGGTCTGCCCGGCGATCATATTCAAATGCGCTCTGGCCGTTTGTATATCAATGGCAAGATTGTTGAACGAGAACTGGTCGATCAAACCGTAGATGTCGAAGCCGATGGCGGCGAACAACCAATGACGATTTACAATGAAACGCTGCCCGGCGGTGTCACACACATTATTTACGAAGAATCCGATCGCGGTCCTTTGGATAATACGCGCGAGTTCATTGTGCCTGAAAATCATTATTTCATGATGGGTGATAACCGTGACAACAGCCAAGATAGCCGCGTGACCGAAATGGTCGGCTTTGTGCCGTTCATCAATTTTGTTGGTAAAGCACAGCGCTTATTTTTCTCCACCAACGGTTATGCTCATTTGTGGGAGTTCTGGCGTTGGCCTCAAACGGTGCGCTATAGTCGCATTGGCATGAAAGTAGAATAGGATGACAATCGGCGATTTGCAGCAGCGTTTAGGATATCGGTTTAAAGATGCCGCGCTGCTGACACTCGCTCTGACACATGCATCTGCTGGCACGGCAGATTACGAACGCCTTGAATTTTTAGGTGATCGCGTGCTCGGCCTTATCGTTGCTGAATGCCTTTATAATCTCTACCCGCATGAACCCGAAGGCGATTTGTCCAAGCGCCACACCGCCTTAGTGCGTGGTGAAACACTGGCGCGCGCAGCACGCTCTTTAAAGCTGGGTGATGACATGATTTTATCGGCGGCAGAACGCAGCTCAGGCGGCGCCGAGAATGACAATATTCTATCCGATGTTTTGGAGGCCGTGATTGGCGCAGTATATCTGGATGGGGGCCTTGAAAAAGCGCGCGATGTGCTGACCCCTTTAATCGATGGCGATTTAAAGTCGATGGCCGCCCCGCCGCGAGATTCCAAAACGGCTTTGCAGGAATGGTCGCAGGCGCGAAATTTTGGACTGCCTGAATATAGTTTGGTTGAACGCTCAGGACCCGATCATGCGCCTGAATTCATTATTCGCGTAAGCGTCCACGGGCTACCCGCGATGGAAGCATCGGGATCCTCCAAGCGTCTGGCTGAAAAAGCAGCGGCACAAAAAATGCTCGACCATTTGGAATCCGCAACATGACTGATACAAAATGCGGCTATGTCGCGCTGATCGGTGCCCCCAATGCGGGCAAATCCGAACTTATCAATAAGCTCACCGGGCAAAAAATCTCCATCGTTTCGCCTAAAGTGCAAACCACGCGCACGCGCGTGCTGGGCATCGTGACCGACAAAAATGTCCAGGCTATCTTTATCGACACACCCGGCCTGTTTAAACCACGTCGCCGTCTGGATCGCGCCATGGTAGCCGCCGCTCATACCGCCCGGGATGAGGCCGATATTATTGCCCTTATTGTCGACGTTGGTCGTAAAGATGCGGCTGAAACAGCCACCAAATTAGCGTCGCGCATCCCAGAAAATGCCGGCCAACAAAAGGTTCTAATCCTTAATAAAATCGACCTAATCGCACGAGATAAGCTCCTGCCTTTAACAGCGACCTTAAATGATCGTTTTGCCTTTGATGCGACGTTCATGATTTCGGCTTTAAAGGGTAGCGGCGTATCTGACTTCTTAGCTTACGTTCAAAAGACGCTGCCCGAAGCGCCTTATCTATACGATGAAGAAATCGCATCCGATACACCCGACCGCATTTTGGCGGCCGAGATAGTGCGTGAAAAATTATACCTAAGATTACACGAAGAGTTACCTTACGGACTTCAAGTAAAAACTGAAAAATTTGACGAACGTGATGATAAAACGATCGCAATTTACTGTCAGATCACGACATCAGAGGCGCGTCACAAAGGCATGATCATCGGCAAAGGCGGCGCTCAATTAAAAATAGTCGGGCAGCTTGCGCGCGAAGAGCTCGAGCATATTTTCGAGACAAAAGTGCATTTGTTTTTAGACGTTGCAGTGCAAGAAGGTTGGGATGAGTCGCGTGAAGAGATCCTGCAACTCGGCTTGAATCCTGATGGTCAAGAAGGCACTTGATTTTCATCCACTTTGAATCAGATTCTTTTTGTAAAATTCATTGATCTCTTTCCAGTGGATAAGTGACGCCCCCTTTCATTCATCTCATTGAACGCGACTCATCCTTTGATAGGGTAGCCACATCGAACTTAACGATTTTTATAGATCACAGGTAACATGACCAAACAAACCTGGAATGACGAACGCGTAAACCTGCTGAAAAGCATGTGGGGCGCTGGTAAAACGGCGGCCGAGATTGCGCAACAGTTAGGCGGTGGCATTACCCGTAATGCGGTGATCGGCAAAGCCCACCGTTTGGGTCTTTCTGGTCGCATTTCGCCGATCAGCACCAAAAAGATCGAAAAATCGCATCACATTCCGGCTGCTGCTGCAGCTTTGTTGTCCGAACCTGTTGTCGAGAAGTCGGCAACTGCGATTTCCATGCTGGAACTGACCGAAAGCACCTGTCGCTGGCCTTTGGGCGATCCCAAAAAGGCTGGTTTCCATTTCTGTGGCGCACGCCCAGTTCCCGGCCTGCCCTATTGCGGCCACCATGCGGCAACGGCCTATCAGTCCGTTATTCGTAAATTCAACATCAAGGATGATGTCGATACGCAAACATCCGAAGATGCCTTGGCGCAATTGGACGACGCAATCAATTCCTAAGAGTTTTAGTAGGGGGAATGTTTAACCGGCTTGATGCAAATCAAGCCGGTTTTTTTATCTCATACTCGCTCGTATAAGCCACAGCGCAACCTTAATAGCCAGCAAAGCAACAATAACAAAACTATAAAATGGATTACTGAGCTGTCGCTTCAACGATCGGCTTACTGATCGGGGTCGTGTTTAGGCTGGCTTGTTGCAAGTGAGCTGCATTCATCAGGCTATTAAAGCTGCCTTTAGCATCTGCTGCCACCGCTTGGAAGCGGGCCAATGTTTTACCGCCCAGCTTATCACCGATCGACAGATTGGCAGCTTTGACCGGGTTAATCTGTGTTCCGGATTTGAGAACTTCGAAGTGCAAGTGGGGGCCCGTAGCAAGACCTGTTGCGCCAACCTTGCCGATCACTTGGCCCTGCTTAACATGTTGGCCATTCTTGACCAAAATTTTGCTCATGTGACCATAGGCGGTTGAATATGTGCCGTTATGCTTGATCGAGACATAATTGCCATAGCCGCTGAATTTGCCCGCGCGCGATACAATTCCGTCGCCAGCAGCATAAATCGGCGTACCGGTTGGCGCACCAAAATCAACGCCCTTGTGCATGCGGTTATAACCTAGCACCGGATGGCGACGCGCGCCAAAACCTGAAGTCATACGCGCGGCATCCACGGGCGTGCGTAAAAGCGCCTTTTTCACCGGGTTGCCTTTCTCATCGTAATATTGAACGTTGCCTTTATCGTCAAAACGGATGATGACGCTGGTTTTGCCGCGCATCGTAAGCGCTGCATATTTCAGCGTTTCGCCGCGAACAAAATTGCCATCGTCTGTGCGATTTACATCATAAAGGATATCGACCGTATCGCCTGCCCAAATATCGCGCGCGAAGTCGACGCTGTAGGAATAGGCCTTGGTGAATTCATTGATAATGGATGCAGGCACACCAGCCGCTTGCAAATCAGCAGACAAAGATGTGCGAATTTTAGCGTGTGCGGCGCGCACTTCGTGCTGCAAGGTTTTTTCGGATTTATCGACTTTGAAACCACCATTCGCCGTCGGCACCAGCATAATACGCGTCAGTTCCGTCGGTGCGAATTCCATACCGGCGAGATTTTCACCCTGCCCAGGCTGCCAGATGTAATGCATCGTGACTTCATCGCCAGCTTTAAGCGAACGCGGATCGATGTGCTTCTTCAAAGCTTCCAAAGCTTCAGCCTTGTCTTTAATACCTGGACCCGCAGCCGCAACAAGGTCGGACAATGTGTCACCCGGATGAATTTTGACTGCACGCGTATAAGCGGCAGGACGTGCCGGCGTCGGTTTCACGGGCGCTGACGGCGCAAACACCATTTCGGCAGTGGGTGCGACAGCTGCCTTTTGATCGACAATAGCCATATCGGCGATCCCGGCCTGCGCAGATGCCACATCAACCGAGAAGTTCGGCGTGAAAGACATATTAGATCCGGCGATGCCTAAGAATAAAGCAGCCAATACGGCAACATAGCGCAGACGCAAACGGCCGGTCCGTGTGTAGACATGACGCTCTTTAAGCGGTAAAGCGCGGCAACGCACAGCATGGAAAACGGTGCCTGGAATAAAGACTAACGCATGCCGACCCTCAATAATGAGACGCACCAAAATCGTTTTGACAATAGAACCCAGCAAGCTGCCCAAGTGTGTTATCGCTCGTTGTTTTTCGTTTGAAGCCTGAATGTGTATCAAAGGCTAGGGTTAGAAAAAACCCATAAAAAGAATCAACCCACAAAAGGATACGCTTGAGGGCTACTCAAGTCCACCAGAAATGGCGGATTTTAACCTTTTGGAGGCGCTTTTAAGTTGTCCACAGGCGGCCAAAATATCCCGTCCACGAGGCTTGCGAATTGGCGCATCCAAGCCCCTAGAAGTTAATATTTTGGCAAATTTATGCATACGGTTGCCTGAAGAGCAGGTGTAATCCGACCCTGGCCAGGCATTAAAGGGGATTAGGTTCACTTTGCAGGGAATATCCTTAAGAATTGTGGCAAGAGTTTCGGCATCCTCATCCGTGTCATTCACATCTGCCAGCATGACATATTCAAAGGTGATACGGCGCTGCGTCGAGTTGATTGGATAATCGCGGCAGGCCTGCAGCAATTCCGTCAGCGGATACTTGTTGTTGATGGGCATGATGGATGCGCGTTTCTCGTCCGTCGGCGCATGCAGTGAAATCGCTAAATTCACACCCAGTTCATCACCTACTTTTTTGATTAGCGGCACAACGCCTGACGTCGATAATGTGATGCGACGCTTGGAAATACCCAAACCGTTTTCATCCATCGCAATGGTCATTGCTTTCGCGACATTCTCGTAATTATACAAAGGCTCGCCCATGCCCATGAGGACGATATTTGTCAGATCGCGACTTTCATTCTCCCCCTTGCCACCGACTTGTGGCCATTCGCTGAGCGCATCGCGTGCATGCATAATTTGCTGCAATATTTCATGTGCGCCTAAATTGCGCACCAAAGGCTGTGTGCCGGTGTGACAAAATTTGCAGGTCAGCGTGCACCCAACTTGAGATGAAATGCATAATGTGCCTCGCTCGGCTTCGGGAATAAAAACGGCTTCGACTTGCTGTCCATCCGACATCGCGAGCAGCCATTTGATTGTGCCGTCCTCCGACTTTTGTTCGGTCACCACACGCGGACGTTCAATCGAATAATAATCGGATAGCAACTGCCGCATTTCTTTAGGCAGATTTGCCATCGCTTCAAATGACGTCACGCCGCGATGATAAATCCAATTCCACACTTGGGCCGCGCGAAATTTCGGCAGCTCATGGATCGCCAGTGCCTCTATCATCTCTGGCATCGAAAGTCCGATAAGTGGAATTCGTCCCTGCGCATCGGTGCGCGGAGCTGCAAATTTCTGGCCGTGGGAGGTCACTGACATAGCGGGCAGACCATACAGGAAACCACCCTTTCAACGCAAAACAAAAAGCTCGCTATTGAACGCGGGCTTTTGGTGGAAATAGAGCTAAAATTAATGACTAATAATCTAGATTATAGCCAGCATGCAGACTCAAAGTCGGAGCGAAATTCACTTCAACTGGCGGTAGGCCCAAATCCAAAGGCTCGGCGGAAGCTTTTTGCGTTTGATTAAATTCAGCCACGGCTGTGGGCGTTTTGACACTTAAAAGCTCACGGCAATAATCGACCGCAGCTGCTTTGATGTTGTCTGGGTGCAATAAAATCGCACGGCAAGCCGGAATTTCGGTCTCAGGGGTTGCCATTTTCTCAGCCACCTCTTCAGCAGCCTTGTGACTGGCGTTGATGAAATCCGCAGATATAGTGGTCGCCAAAGCTGCAGTCGGTGCTGCACTGATACTGTTATCCATCCAAGTTGCCGGCGTGGGCTTTGCGATTTCAGGCACGATTTCTTGATCGGCGGCTGCAATAAGGGATTCTACTGTAGGGCCATTCACCAGCGTCTTGGGGGTAGTCTCAGACATAACTGCTTGGGTAGTTTCTAGGGCAGGTGCTGATGTCACTGTGTTGATCGCTTGTCCGCCCGGGATCGCTGCCAAGACGCCGAGGCCGCCCACATACATCCATGTGCGGCTCGACCTTCTTTTATTGCCAATGCGTTTCAAGTAATCCTGGCGCACTTTATAGGCGCCGATTGCGGATATCATTCCCTTAAGCACAACAACCCCTCAAATTTAATTATGTAAAAATATAGATTTAGGGGGGCAAATGCAAGGTTTTTATGCAGGTCCGTCAAACCGCCCGGACTGGATAAAATTGCGGCTTAAACGGTGGACCCCGGGCGATATCAGAAACCAGGGATGAGGAATGGGCAAAATACGGTGATTTTCGGCTTTAATGCCGTCCCGTTTGGTACGGGCAACGGGCACGACCCCGTCGTGAATACCGGCATTTTTTAAGAAATACCAACCAAAGGGGTTTATCGACACGGATCCAGCCAGCATTCCCAAATCATAGGTAATGGGCTGGTCCCTGCTCGGGTCCAGGGTGCGGATTTGCAGATCCTGTCCTGGCTGGCCGCCCAGATAACGATAGAGCGGACCTGTCAGCATGAAATCGTTTAAGGCGTCTGCGTGCTCACACCCTTGCAAGGGCGATGACCACATCACCACGCGGCCTAAATTTTTAGGATCGAATTGTCGGATCAGACTATCCGTTACAACGCCGCCCATCGAATGCGCGACGAAATGGAGTTTGGCGGAACGATCACCACCGAGCGCACGCACTTCCTTCCAAACATAAGCCGCAATATCTTTGATACCACCCGTACTTAATTCGTATTCAATACGGTGCGCGTTATAGCCGCTCTTGCGGAAAAAATTTTCAGCAAGGCGCATGTCGCCTAATGGGTTTTTGAAAATGCCGTGTAACAGCACGACCGTATCATGTGTATCAGTCATGTGTTAGAAGCCGCGGCTGTGCGGGTTTTTCATGTCGTAGAGCAGTGCATTTGTTTTGATCTGTGGAGATTTATTCGATCCCTCGCCCGATCCACCACCAAAGACTTCGCGTGTATTCAATTCGCGGCTAATCAGCAAATCGATGTCAGGCAAACGCTCGGCTTTAAGCTCACGTACGCAGGCACGAAAAAAATTGCAGCCCTTTTCTTCCCAACCATACATTTTGTTGGCGTAGTTTTCTTTTTTGACCCACAGATCGCTTGTCGCCCACATATTCTCAAGGCGCAGTTGCGGTTTGACTTTGAGCCACACTATCTGCTCAACGGGACCTTTACCGGCTGGCGGCGTATCATACATAAACTGAAGCTCGGCTTCGACTTCGTCGCCATCACCATTCATGCGCACTTCGGCAGATGCGGTGATGCCTTCTTCAGCATCGTAATAGAACCATGGGTTCGTTTCGTAAGCGTGTAAAACACGGCCGACGCCCAAACGATCCATTAATTCGCGCAAACTGAGCTTCATTTGTCTAAATTCGCCCTAAATAGTTCTATTGACGGGAATATTCTTGCCCCATAACCTTACTCGCAACGCCCTTTTGTTGTCAAAGCCAGCTTTTCCCTATGTTAAACGCCACACGCACCCTCATTCTTGCCCTGATCTGTTTAGTGCCTGCGCCTTTGTGGGCGCAGCAAAGCGCCAAGCCATTTTCCGTCGCTGCTTATGCCGTGGATGCGCAAACCTTAAGCGGCGGTAGCATGACAATTTCTTTATGGGGTGTTGAGGCCGCCTCGCCGCGCGGCACGCCGGAAAATTTGCGTGCCCGTGCTGCGCTTGATGATTTTTTGGCTGACCGGGCTGTGCGTTGTGTTCCGCAGGGCGGCAGCCCGCAGTCAGGTAGCGTGCGCGCGCAGTGTCTCAACTATCAAGAAAAAGACGTGGGCCTAGCCCTAATTACAGCAGGTCTTGTGGCGGTTAATCGCCGAGACATGATGGGTGCCGATCTATCAGCGCCGTATCTTCAAGCCGAGCGTCAGGCGCGTGCCGAACGCAAAGGTATTTGGGGCAGCATTAACCAAACACAAACCGCACCGGTTGTTGAATCAAATCCGATGCCATCTGTAATCGATGGTCTCCCAATTTGGGCTGTAGCGGGTGCGCTTTTGATCGTACCGATGCTCGGTTTCCTTATCATTGGTTTTATCATCAGCCGCGGTTTTGCCCAATTGGTGCAGCTGCAAAAATTCCAAATTGCGGGGACGCAAAAGCGCGAAAAACAACTCAAAGCCCGCGAAAAGTATGTCGTCGCAGCTGCGCTTGAATCCGAAATCAACACCAATCGCGCCAAACTTGATGCCTATCTGATTATTTACGAAGAACTGCTTAAATCGCTGCGTGATCCGTCTAAAACGCCGAAATATAAGCGCGCGGGCGATATTATTCACGATAAGCCGGCACTTACGCGCACTGTATACGATTCAAACCTCGATAAGGTTGATTTGCTGGGACCACAACTCACATCCGACCTATCGCAGCTTTATTTATCGATAGATCCCAATCCCGATTACCGTACGTTGGAGCCTGAAATGGCTGTCGAAAAAGTATGGGAGATTGTGGAGCGCATTATCCGCAATGCCGAGCATCTGATCGAACCGATGGATAAAATCTCCGGCGCGCTTAATGTCATCGTTCGCGATCGCCGCGGCGTATCGATGATGGAATAATTTAAATTAAGAATAAAACAATTAAAC
>DATCRN010000260.1:0-2026 GCA_036568945.1 Alphaproteobacteria bacterium
AGGTAAAGGCGTATCCGCCGCACAAATCGAAAAGATTATGCCGCAAGTGCTGGAAAGTCTGATCGCGGAGACCGTGCAATTGCAGGAAATGCGCCGTCAGGGCGTTGTTATTTCGGATGCCGATATTCAAGGCGGCATCGCTAAGATTGCTGAGAATAACAAAATGGCGCCCGAGCAATTTTTGGCGATCTTAAAAAAACAAGGCATCCCGATGCATTCGATCGAACAGCAGATCAAGGCGCAATTGGGTTGGGGTAAAGTCATCCAACAAGTGATCCGCCCGCGTGTGATCGTGGGTGATTCCGAAATTCAAGCCGAACGGGCTCGCATGGCCGCCTCATCCGGCAAGCGCGAGTTTTATACAGCGGAGATTTTTCTGCCGGTCGCCAAATCCGAAGATGACGCTAAAGTCCGTGCCTTGGCGCAAACTTTGGCCGGCGAAATCCGCAAGGGCAAATCTTTCCCTGAGGTTGCGCGCCAAAACAGCCAGAGCGCAAGCGCCGCGCAAGGCGGCATGATCGGTTGGGTATCCGAAGGCCAATTGGAAGCGCCTCTTAATGCAGCATTGCTTAATGCCAAGCCTGAGACGGTTAGTGAACCTATTAAGGGCGCCGATGGATATTATTTGCTCTTTGTGCGCGATGTGCGCTCGAGCGACGTCGCAACGCCGGGGGATGCGGTGCTGACATTGAAAGAGCTGGTGATCGATGGCACCGGCATGCGGGAACGTGATGCCAAGGCCGAAGCGGAGCGTATTGCCAAGGACCTTACGGGTTGTCTGGATATCGTCAAAGTTGCTGCCAGCGACAAACGCTACAAATTGGGCGAGCGCAAAGCATCCTTGAATGAATTGACCGCAACTGAAAAAGCCGCTTTTGCCAAGTTGGATATTGGCCAAGCAGCCCCGCCAGAAATCTCAGGCAATCGCGCCATAATTACAATGATCTGTGCCCGTGATGAGCCCAAAGGCAGCGTTGCCACGGACGCGGCATTAGAGCGTAAAATCGGGATTCAGCGCTTGGATATGCTGCAAAAACGCTATTTACGCGATTTGATCTCTTCAGCGTATATTGAGCGCCGTGTCTGACCCGATTGATGCTTTGCCGCCCTTGCGCGATGTGATCGCGGATGCTGGGTTGCAAGCCACCAAGGCCTTAGGCCAAAATTTCCTTCTTGATCTCAATCTCACCCGCAGCATCGCCAAATTAGGCGGTGACCTTAAAGGCATGGATGTCATTGAAATCGGCCCGGGTCCCGGCGGTCTTACGCGCGGGATCTTGCAGGAAGGCGCGCGAGAATTGCACGCGATTGAATACGATACGCGTGCGCTCGCGGCACTGCAGCCGCTTGTGAATGCATCTCTGCGCCGTCTAAAATTGCATCATATGGATGCGCTGGAGGCGGATGTGACAGCCTTTGGGCAGGATGGGCACCGCGCGATCATTGCCAATCTACCGTACAATATCGCGACACCCTTGCTGCTGGGGTTCTTGCAAAACATCGACAAAATGGAGTTCATGCTGCTGATGTTCCAGCAGGAGGTCGCGCAACGTATTTGTGCCGCCCCGGGGAATAAACTTTACGGGCGTCTGTCGGTCATGAGTCAGTATTTATGCAAGGCGAAAATCGTTAAAACTTTGCCTCCTGGGGCTTTTACGCCGCAGCCAAAAGTCTATTCCAGCGTTGTACATTTTGTACCAAAACACACTAAAGGTTTGCCGCCCTTCGCCGTGATGGAACGGATTGTGGCAGCCGCCTTTTCCCAACGCCGCAAAATGCTGCGAACGACCCTCAAAGAATATGCCGATCATTTGGATGCGGCGGGGATCGAGCCCACAATGCGGGCAGAAGATGTGGCGGTGGAAAACTATGTGAAACTCGCCACCTTGGTGACCGCATGACCGTTATTGTGATCACCGGCGCTTCCAGCGGCATCGGCCAAGCCTTGGCCGAGCATTACGCGACCACAGCCGGCGTGCGGTTGTTTTTGAGTGGTCGTGACACCACACGTTTAGAGGCCGTAGCA
>DATCRN010000261.1:0-16628 GCA_036568945.1 Alphaproteobacteria bacterium
GATTTGTTGCTGTGTATGGATCGCGGTCATTTGGAAATTCTGCAACGCGTAGCGCCGGAAATGTTCCAGGATAAAATTAAACTGTTCGATGATGTAGATGTGAAAGATCCGTATTACGGTGGCGAGCAAGGATTCGAAGACGTACTGGATCAGATCGAGGCGGCGTGCGACCGTTGGATTCTACATTGTAAATCCGTGTAACAATCCTGTCGGTATTGCGTGTCCCTTCATGGCGGTTTGCACGCGTGTGGGATCGATGCGTGTTGCAGCATGATCGGCCTTTAATTCTTCCCAATGAATACCGGTCACATTCCACAAAACGTCGATGCCGAAATTTGTGGCGCCGGCGACATCAGTTACCAGGGAATCCCCAATGGCAAGAATTTTAGATTTACTGGGTTTGCCCACCATCTCCCATGCGCGCTCATAAAGGGCCGGGTAAGGTTTACCAAACCAAATGACGTTCCCACCGTGGTTTTCATACCATTCAGCCAGTGTACCGACGCAAAGATTCATGAGCGTCCCGACACCGACCACGCGGTCAGGATTGCCGCAGACCAGTGGGATTTTATACTCGAGCGCCAAATTTAAAACATCTTCATATTCGATGAAGGCGCTGCCCAATCGAAGAAGCGATGCATAAATAAAATCAGCCTCACGTACATCCGTAACACGCGTCAGATTGAGACCATAAAACGCAGATACATCCTCATCCGGCCAAAAGACGTAAACTTTTTGTCCGTCATGGTGGACTTTCATATGATCATGCGACGCATCGCCCGAAGTTAAGAAATGATTATAGAGCGGCGGCACTAATCCCATTTTGCCGACCTTGCCGTCCGGTGCACCGATCTCGGATGACAAGCAAGGGGAGTTGGACAACAGCAAAACATTTTTGCCTTTGTCTTGTAACCATTTCAATGTTGCGATCGTATCAGGATAGGGCTTCAAACCATCATGAAGTACACCCCACACATCTAAAAAGAAATGATCATAACGATCAACTATTTCCGAAAGTCCATCAATGACTGGCGGAATGGTATTAGGTTTTGTCAAAGCGGTCATCGGTGGTCTGCTCCTACCGCCTGCGATATATGCGTAAATCCATCGATTTTAAGGAGGAGCGCCAAATCTTTTTGCAGATGTTTGAGCATCGCAGGGCCTTGGTAGACGAGAGCGGTATAAAGTTGAATGAGTGAGGCGCCGGCGCGAATTTTCATGTAAGCATCCGCTGCGCTGGAGATACCGCCAACGCCAATGATTGGCAAGTTTCCCTTCGTCAACGCATAAAAATCACGAATGGTTTCGGTTGCCTTATCGCGCACCAATGGGCCGCTTAATCCTCCCATTTCAAGGCGGAATTTCTCAGGCAGAGCAGCCGGGCGTTCCAATGTTGTGTTAGTCAAAACCAATCCATCAATACCAGCATCTAAAACCGTTTGCGCGATTTGCGCGCGATCTTCTGCATGCAAATCAGGGGCCAGTTTTACTAAGATGGGTGTTGTCTTAGCACTGACACGCGCGCGCTCTTTTTTAATTTCTTCAAGGAGCGGCAATAAGTGCTCGCGTTTTTGCAAATCACGCAGACCCGGTGTGTTAGGCGACGAAATATTGACAGTCAAATAATCAGCGATGGGCGCAAAAATGCGGATCAGCGTTTTGTAATCGTCAAGCGCTTCAGTAGTATCTTTATTCTTGCCAATATTGATGCCGATAATGCCACCTTTATTACGGCCCTTTTCACGAAAAGCGTGATAATTTTTGACAAATACATCGGCGCCTCCGCCGGGAAATCCCATGCGATTAATCACACTGCGTGTACCGGGGTCGCGAAAAACACGCGGCTTGGGATTCCCCGCCTGCGCTTTAGGCGTGACGGTGCCTGCTTCCACAAATCCAAAGCCGCATCCAAGCAAGCCATCTAGGACTTCTGCATTTTTATCAAAGCCTGCCGCCATGCCGACGGGGCTTGGGAAATGCAAGCCAATCACATCTTGTGCGAGCACTGGATTAACGCGTCCGGCACGGGATGCGGGCAGAATGCGCAAAGCCTTCAAGGTCAATTGATGCGCCTTTTCGGCGTCCATGGCATGAAGGACAGGTTTGAGCAGTGGAAAAAGGGCTGACATTAAGATCCTTTTTCGTCATCCATGGTTTGAATATAAGCGAGGCCTTTTCGCAAATAATCCCAGCCGGTAACAATGGTTAGGATCGCAGCAATCGAAATGCCGATTTGGCCGATCAGTAACGTACGCGGCAAGATTACATCACCATGAACGCCCATAATTAAGAACCCCATCGCCACCATTTGACTGACGGTTTTCCATTTTGCGAGTTTTGATACCGGAAGCTGTATACGGTGCGGGCCTAAAAATTCGCGCAAGCCCGCGATCAACATTTCGCGCATCATGATGATAATGGCAGGGATCGTCCATAGACCGGGCAGGCGGTCGAATGCTGCGATTAAAATTAGCATGGCGGCGACCAAGAGCTTGTCCGCGATAGGATCAAGAAAACGTCCAAATGCCGACATCATGTTCCAACGGCGCGCCAAATACCCATCAAAGAAATCTGTAATCGCGCCAAGCGTATAAAGTGCAAGCGCGCTCCAGAGCGACCAAGGTTCCTGAACTAAAAACAACGCGACCAAAAAAGGGATAATCGCGATACGAAATAGGGTCAGGTTGTTGGGAAGGTTGAAAACCATAGTTTAGTCATAGAGGCTTTACCATGCCGCTTCAATGGCTTCAGCCAAAACTTTGGACAATTTTTCGGCCGATTCGGGCGTCAAATGGGACCCATCATAGGTTTCGAACGAATCCGGTAAATCGACCCAGAATCCACCTGCTTTGCGGAATTCCGCGGCAAACAAGGCTTCGTTATAACCGCTTGCTTCATTTTCCAGCTTTACCATGGCAGCTGAAGTCGGGGGACGATAGCCGATCACCGCAATTCCCCTATCATGCCAAGTCGATACTTGGGCAAGAATAACCGCGATAACTGTGGGATCGACTTTGTTACCATCAAATAAATGCGCGTAGCTGGAAAGCGCTGCGATCGGGTTGCGCATGGCATCGTCACTGCGCACCCAACCATCCTCGCGAAAATCTTGTGTGAAGCTGGACGATTTTTTTTCTACTTTGCCTTGCGCGATATTTTTCACATGCGCGAAAGATAACGGTCTGAGTATATGACCGAGTTTTGTCTCATCCACCGATTCATGCTTGCGTTTGTAATCGACGAATTGTGCGTTTTCTTGTGCCTTGCTGGTCAAGGACCACGGCGTGATACCAAGCACGACGGCACGCGCGCCTCCGGTTTTGAGCAATCGATCAATCTCAGCGAAAATGATTGGGTTATGTCCGCCGCTCGAAAACCCAAAATTGATGGTCTTCATGCCGATCAGCGTTTGTTCAAACACGGCCGGTGACAGACCGCGGTAAACGCGGGAATCCCCGCTCAAAACAATGTTGGCGCTGGCGGCCTTATACCCATGCACCTTATGCAGCCAATACGCATCTTCACGCTTTTGCGCATCAATGGATTCATCCGGCCAAACGACATTCATAATCATTGCGCTCGCCATTAAAACGGCAGCGGTCAATAGCACCATGATGCTGCGTTCAGAATTGGAAGTAAATGAAGCCATGTCCTTCTCCTCTGAATGCCAGTGCGATGAAAAACAAAATACCAAGTAAGATTGGTTCATACCGTTTGATGGCATGACGCCATGGGCGGAAATATCCGTAAAGTTCAAAGCTGATAAAGAAAAACATCGCTAGGATCGGGAAATTTGCCGTGACTGGTGTATTGTTACCGACGGGCGTGAGCATATTGCTTGCAATATGCCACGCATCGGCAAACGTCCCTGCGCGGAAGAATACCCAAGCGAGTATCGTCATTGCAGCCGTAATGATAATAGCAGGCAGAGCAGGGATGCGTGCAGGCCAATTGGTATAACGCTCTAGGCTTACATAGGCGGCATGCAATCCGCCCCAGGCCAAGAACGTCCAATTGGCGCCATGCCATAAGCCGGAGGCAAGCATGGTGATCCATAAATAGACAATGGATTTTGCCCCGCCTAAAGGGATGTAGACATAGTCGCGGAACCAGTGTGATAGGCTGATATGCCAGCGGTTCCAAAAATCACGAAAGCCGATAGCGAAGTACGGGAATTTGAAATTGGGTTTGATGTTCCAACCCATATATTTAAGCAAACCGCGTGCAATGTTGCTGTAGCCTGCGAAGTCACAATAAATTTGTACGGCGAACGCCGCCATCACGCCCCACCAGAAAATCGTACCGAAAGAACTTTGCGGATTGGCAAAACTGGCATCGACATAGCCTGCCAAATGATCGGCGATTAAAAGTTTTTGAATATAGCCTGCCACGATCAGGCGTATGGCGGCAAAACGTTGCGGCTCGGTTGTATGTGGCACAGCTTCCAATCGCCATAGCAAATCGGTTGCACGAATAATTGGTCCTGCGACGAGCTGCGGGAAGAGGCTTAAAAACGCAAAGAAATGAATCAGGCTGTGTGTGGGCTGGAGCTTCCCTTTGTAGACATCGATCGTATAGCTGAGCGATTGGAATGTGTAAAAACTAATACCGACGGGCAGGATGAGCATAAAGGGCGGAATGGCGGCTTCTAATCCGGTCCCTAAAATCGCATCGACATTGTGTGCAAAAAAGCTGCCATATTTAAAAATAGAAAGAACACCCAGGTTGCTGAGCAGCGATGCACCTAAAATCAGTCGCCGTTTGTTTTTGGTCTGTGCACGTTCCATCGCGATCCCGGCGAAGAAATCGACAAGGCCGGTCATGATGATCAGAAACAGAAAACGCCAATCCCACCAGCCGTAGAAAAGAAAAGATGCCAGGGTAATGGCCAAATAACGGAGCAGGCGGCTTTCTTTGACAAAAGGCCAGATCGCCGCAAACACGGCGATAAAGATGGCGAATGTCAGGGAATTAAACGACATGTCCGGCACCCTAGCCGGACATGAAGGAACAAATCAATCTAAAGGGGCCTCAAGCGGTCGCTTTTTCACCCTGGTTTTCGGTATCCGGATCACGCAAGACGTACCCACGGCCCCACACCGTTTCGATGTAGTTGATACCACTGGATGCATCTTCCAGTTTTTTGCGGAGTTTGCAGATGAAGACGTCGATGATCTTAATTTCCGGCTCATCCATCCCGTTATAGAGGTGGTTAAGGAAGGTTTCTTTCGCCAGCGTCGTGCCTTTGCGCAGGGCCAGAAGTTCCAGAATGCCGTATTCCTTACCCGTGAGGTGCACCGGTTTGCCATCGATATCGACAGTGCGGGAATCCAAATTGACGATCAAACGGTCGCCCACTTTGATTTGGTTTTGCGCATGACCTTTGGAGCGGCGGATAATCGCCTGCACGCGGGCCATCAGTTCGCGCTTGTCGAACGGTTTGGTCAGGTAATCGTCGGCGCCGAAGCCCAGACCTTTGATCTTGTTATCGAGTTCAGCGAGACCTGATAGGATCAGGATCGGCGTTTCGATCTTAGCGGCGCGAAGTTTTTTAAGGACGTCATAGCCGTCCATATCGGGCAGCATGAGGTCGAGAATAATGATGTCGTATTCATAGACTTTACCGAGGTCGAGGCCTTCCTCGCCCAAGTCAGTTACGTCGACCACATGGCCGTCGCTTTTCAGCATCATTTCGATGCTTTTGGACATCGAGCTGTCGTCTTCTACGAGCAATACGCGCATGGCATCCTCCCTAATGGCGTGGTACTGGATTCAAATGGCGTTCATACGCCAAATATGTTAACCTTGGTTAAAATTTTAACAAAGTTTAAGGCCTAAAACAAATAGATTCATGCGGAGCAATCTGACCCCTGAACTGGCCGCAAAACAGCGGACTGAGTCGATTTTGGCCGGTATCGGCAGTCTTACGCCGGGCTCGGTTTACGGCACTGTAACTAAAGTGTTGGGTCTGATCGTTGAAATCACCGGTTTTCCGGAAACTCTTTCCTTAGGGTGGCGGGTAACTTTATGCCCCGATTCTGGCGCACGCATCCTGTGCGAAGTCGTTGGATTTAAGGATGATAAGGCCATTGTCATGCCTTTTGGCCCCTTAGAAGGCGTGGGCCTGGGGTGTAAGGCTGAAATAATGGCCTCAGCACCAGTCATTTATCCCAATCATGCCTGGCTCGGACGCGTGATCAACGCTTTGGGCGAACCGCTTGATGGCAAAGGACCTTTACCGGTTGGTCAAATGCCGATGTTGCTTAAAGCGCCAGCACCGCCTGCCAATAAACGGCAACGCCTGGGCGAAAAGCTCGATCTTGGTGTTCGCGCGGTCAATTGCTTCCTCTCTACCGTGCGCGGTCAACGTATGGGGATTTTTTCTGGATCCGGCGTCGGCAAGTCCGTGTTGCTGTCCATGATGGCGCGCTACACAGTTGCCGAAGTATCTGTCATCGGCCTTATCGGCGAACGTGGGCGCGAAGTCCAAGAATTTATCGATGACGATTTGGGCGAAGATGGTTTGGCCCGTTCCGTCGTGATTGTCGCGACCGGCGACGAAGCTCCCTTGATGCGCCGCCAAGCGGCTTTTTTAACCATGGCGACCGCTGAATATTTCCGTCAGGACGGCCGCGACGTTCTGTGCATGATGGATTCGCTGACACGTTTCGCGATGGCGATTCGCGAAATCGGTTTGTCTGCGGGTGAGCCGCCAACGACCAAAGGCTATCCACCGACCATGTATGGCGAAATGGCAAAGTTGCTCGAGCGCGCCGGCCCAGGTGAAATGGGCCAAGGCAGTATGACGGGTATTTTCTCCGTCTTGGTCGAAGGCGACGATATGAACGAGCCGGTGGCTGACGCTGTGCGCGGGATCATCGACGGTCACATCGTGATGGATCGCGCCATTGCCGACCGCGGACGTTATCCCGCCATCGATATTTTAAAATCCGTATCGCGTGCGATGCCGCAATGTTTGTCTCCGCAGCAATGGGCGATCGTCAAACGCGCCAAGCAATTTATTACCACTTACGAAGATATGGCTGAACTCATCCGTCTTGGTGCCTACCGCAAAGGTGCTGATCCGAAAGTGGATGAGGCCGTTCAATATTATCCGCTGATCGAAGAATTTCTCACGCAAAACAAAGACGATCACGCCACCATTACGGAAGCTTTCACGCGTCTTGCGCAGATTTTAGATATGGAGCCACCGACAGATGGCTAATCTTGATCCTTTAATCCGTTTTCAGAAATATAAAATGGATGAAAAACAGCGCTTCATCGCGCGTCTGTTTGCCGAAGCTGAAAATATTTATAACCACAAAAAGCGCATGCTTGATGAAGTCGCCGCTGAACGCACTTTTGCGGACCGATCCATGGACCCGTGGGTTATTACAGGCTTCTTGGGATACCAAGGGTTGATGAAAAAACGCGTGGCGCTTATTAATAAAGAAATTGAACGTATCGAGGCGCGTATTGCGATTGCTCAAGACGATTTGCGCGACGAATTTATCGAACTTAAAAAATTCGAAATCGTTCAGCGCCGTCGCTTGGAGCGTGAACGCAAACGTCTGGAAAAATTGGAAGCGCAAATGTTCGACGCAATCGCAATCGAAGGATTCCGCCGCAGATTGGCGGAAGAGGGCTTAAAGGTCCTTGAGACGGTTTAAACAGTCAGGCGCAGGATTTTCAAAAGATTATTTGGTTCAATATGCGTGACATGGGGAAGCGCAGGCTTCAAATCATCATCGAGCAGAAACTCCATCGCATATCCATCAACCATAAAGCCTTTTAAATTCTTTTTGTCATGCATCGGGGTTGTCATAGGGTCGAGCTTGACATCCATCAATTGCAACATGAAGCGCTTCAGATCGCTGCTAATGATATACCCATCCCATTTGCGCTCTTTACGCGTATTTTGAAAGAAATCGAGAATCTCGGGTTTGATTTTATCCTGATGATCAAACAGCGTGCCTGCACAATCGCAGAAAATACCGGGCAGGATTTTTTCTTGGCCATGTTGTGCGGCGTAGGCGGTGATATTGACCGCGTGTTGTTCCCACAAATGTTTGAGTGATGTATATTCCATCAAGGCGTTATACGCCTCGCTGTGAATTTATGTCAATTTTAGGCGCGAGCGGCTGTGTGCGCAGCGTCGTTTTCGCGGAAATCGACCCAGCCTTTATGATCGCCGTCAGCCTTGAAATTCAGCTGTCCCGAAAATCCAATCCCTCCTAGCGCATCTGTATATTTTAGACGCAAGGCTTCACGCATCGCGGGACTGAAGGATTGTTCGCTGCGCAATGTGACATCCAATTGTTTACCCACCGACAATCCGTCAATCTGCAATGGACCGATGCGGGTGAGCGATAAATCTAAGACAAAGCGTGCGCCTTTTTGACGCTGGCTATCTTGAGCGGTTTCGCTATCGCGATCGAATGATCGATAATGCATTTGGATTTGGGATAAATGTTGCTCTTGTCCCATCATGGGCAAGTTGATGGTCTTCCACTCCGTGGGGGAAGCATTCGTATCATCGCGTTGGCGTGTGGCGGCAGACATCGCACCGGTAAGGCGTGTTAAAATATCGGCACGGCGAATATTGCGCACGGAATCCGTCACGCGTTCGCCCATCCAGGCCGTGACATCGCCCCCGCGCGCAGCAGCAAGGAAAATCAATACAGGCGCGGTAAAGGCTGCAGCCCCCGGTTTCGGCATCGCGTTCTGTGCCATTTGGACGAGTGCTTGACCCTGGCTTTGATTACGGAGCGTACTAAACAATTCATCCAGTGAATCCCATTCGGTTAATGCCGAATTCGGCAAAGCCATGCTGGATGTCATAGATATCCCTGTTTGCATCACATCCATGCGCACCCATGTGCCCGGTGCCATCGCTTTGGTCGGAAATTGCAATGTCATCATAACCATTTTCGGTTGCGCATCACCGCTGAATACCGGCATTTGAATCACAGGCAAGCCTTGTTCTGTTTGGCCTGCCACTTGTGCGAACAACGTGGGCAGGGCAGGAGACCCATGTAATAAATTTGCTATGCCTGGATTTTGGGCAGCATGTTGAATAACTGGCAATGTCGCCGTCATACGCGCATCGATCATGGGGGCTTGTGTCTGCGGTAATTGTACGCTGGGTGCAGAAACTGATCCGGCATTGGCGGATGCGGTTAGATTGGCAATGATACCTTTGAATAACCCTGCAAGGGAAGCTTGCGTTGGGACCGTCGCACTGGGGCGTCCTATCATGGGCGCCATATCCGTATTTAACAAATTTTGCAGCGGCAATAAGATACGATCCAGTGTGCTGATTTGCGGTGCGGTCTGTCCGCCTAAATTGACCTGTGCATTTTGCAAGGTTTGGAAGAAGGCAGATGTTTGTGTGGGATTGGCGATGGCGCTTTGCGGTTGCGGCAGAACGGGCGCCTGCAAGGCGGGTTGAGCCATTGGCGTTTGCCCCATAGGTAAGCCCGCTTGTAAAGACGGTGTCGGTTGATTGCCGATAACGGCGGCTTGCTGAGTTGCCGTTTGCGGCACGATGGGTGTTTGGCCAGGCGTTGGAATCAAACGTACCAGCTGACCGATCTGCAAGGGCTTTTGCGCGCCTAGCAAATTGCTCGCTTGCGCCATATTGCCATCCGGCGATTTCAAAACTTGTTGCAGTGAATTTTTTAGGAAGTTGAGCAAACCTTGCGGACTAACATCAGATGCTTGCCCCGCGTTGGCTTGTGCACCGGCATTGGTATTTTGTTGACCAGGTGTCGGTACTTGCCCTTGCGTTTGTGCATTATTCACGGGGCGGGGGGCTTGTCCTTGCTCTTGTAAAATCGGAATAGCAGGCAAATGTGGATCGAGTTGCGGCGCATTTCCCGTCGTCGGTAACGGTACATTCGGTTGTGGCACTTGTGGTTGCGGTTGTTGTTGCACCGTACGTACAGATGCATCTGTTGGCGGTGATCCTGCCTGCAAGGTGACTTCCACGCGTTGACTCTGCGCCGGAAGCGGTTCCGGTAATTTCACCTCAACCGGCCCGCGTGGTGTAGCAATTGTCACCGTACTGGTTTGCGGATTAACCTGCTGCACTTCGCCGCGCAAAACCAGCGTGCGATCGGTCGAAGATAAGCTGGATGGTACATTGGTGACTTGCGCTTGTGTGGATTCGCCAGTAGCGGTACCGCCCGCGGCAATAGGAGCCGGAGCAGGCGCGGTCGAAACTGGCGGGACGGAACTCATCCCACCAATATAGCGCATTTTAGAGCAAATTGCTAAGCGGCAGCGGCGTTTTTCAAAGCTTCAGCGACATATTCCGCAACCTTTTCAACGTCGGATGCGGCGTCCGAATTAGGAGATCTGATCAGGATCGGCGTTTGATGGCGGATTGTATCTTTCACTTTAGGATCGTGACGGATCATGCCAGCCATCGGCGGTGAAATGCGTAAGAAATTCTCGCACGCTTTCAAAAGCGTCTTATATGTTTTCTCACCTTCAAGCGTATTAGGCGCTTGGTTGACGACGATGGAGACTGACCGCGAAACACCCGCAGCCGATCCTAATTTGATAAATGCATAAGCATCAGTAAGCGACGTTGGTTCATCCGTGGTGACAAGTAATGTGCGTGTAGCGGATGCCGACATCATGCGCACCGTGCGGTCTACACCAGCCCCCAAATCGATTACGACCACATCATATTCGTGGCTAATGTCGATCAACTGATCGCGCAGCATTACAAGACGTTGTGTAGGAAGCGCGGACAAAGACGCTTGGCCGGAACGACCTGCGATAATATCAAATCCTCCTTCGGAGAATGGTTGCACGACTTTATCAATCGACAAGCGCCCGCGGATCACATCGTTCAAATCGCGTTTGGGCATCAATCCCAATTGCACGTCAACGTTTGCAAGGCCCAAATCGCCATCGAACAACAAAACTTTTTTGCCTTGCTTGGCGAGTGCGTGTGAGAGCGTAATTGAAAACCACGTTTTGCCGACGCCACCTTTGCCGGATGCGACTGCGATAATGTTGTGCCCGCGTGGGAACCCACCGGTTTGCGTACCGGCACCCACATCGTTAATCGCATTCTGCATAAAATTGGCTTCAGTCATCATATTGCTCATCCTGTGCGCCGCATTGGTTTTGCGGCTGGTTTGCTGGTGGGAGCGTTGTGATTAGCTCCGCGAATTTTGCCGCGTTGCGGCGGCATTAAAAGAGAAGTCAGGCTTTGCGCTGACAGGCTAATCAATCCATTAGCGACCATCGGCGTATTGCTGGCGTCCGAAAAAGCGATTTGCGCACGGCCAGCGGCGCATAAAAGACCGCCAAGGCGACGCGCGACATCCAGTCTTGTCGGCATCAAACGTTGAACGCCAAGGACGGCAAAACAGCGTGCAATTTCACCGGATTCTTCGGCATCGCCACCGGCTGCCATCACCAAAACAGGCTCAATCGTTGTGCCGACATCAAGAAGCGTTGCCAAATTACGCATATCATCAACATCAAACGGATTGCATCCCCCCGTATCAACCAAAATTAAATCGGAATCGTGCGCATGCGCGAGTTGTGTACCAAGGTCTTTGGCACTGCGCGCCTTGTGCAGCGGAATTTGCAAAAGCTTTGTGAAGGCTTCCAATTGCTCAACGCCCCCGGCGCGAACCGTGTCAGTCGTCAGTACCGATGCGCGTAAACCCGACAATGTCGCGCGCGCCGCCAGCTTGGCGGTCGCCAGTGTTTTACCGGCGCCTGGCGCTCCGATCAGCATCAAGGCCTTGCGTGGTGTTTTGAGCGGCAGCGGATGGAATTTATAAATATGCTCCAAGGCTGCCTTCATTGCGCTGGCCGGCGTCGATGCGCCCAGCATGCTCGCGGTCGATAGAATCGTATCGCTGATATCGGATGGCACGCTGTGTTTGAGCAGCGTATCGGTCAGCGTTTCTTGGATAATGTCTTCGGCATCGTTCTCGCCGTCATACTGCAAATACTCATCCGGCACGCCATGTTTTAATTTTGGGGCAGGGCTTGATTCAAAATCGGGGGAGTCTATTTGGTCCACGGCTGCCGTTACACGCACGCGAGATCCTTCCTCGCGTGTGGCCACAATAATGGCGTCATCACCCAAGGCATCCCGGACCATGTGCATCGCTTCGGTCATCGTATTTGCATAAAAAGATTTCAGCCGCATGACTTAGCAGCCTCCCAACGAATCATAACGTTAAGTATTATGGCTGATTCGGTAAAAGTCCAGCGTTTGACTGGCTTTTGAGGCAGTCACCATCAGCCCATTCGGTTAATCACTTAATGGTAAAAAAAGAATTAACGAGGGTTTAAGCTTGAATAAGCTTGGGGGATTGACGCTTCGCTTCGCGCACCAAAAGTGTCAAAGCAATACGGTCTTTAGGCTGCAGATAAACGCCTAAGATCTGCGTTAAACGATCTGTAGAAACATTATTCGCGAAAATACCGTCTTTGCGCCACACCAATAGACCGTCTCCATCATCCGCAAATTCATATGTATTTGTCCGATCAAGTGCATTCGCGCGTTCATAGGCCTGAATTTCGATATCCCAATTACCGCACTCGTTTTCGTACAAGGCAAAACGTTTACCTTCGGAATTGCGCAGCGTCGAAAAGCCGAGTGAATTTGGCGCGGATAAGGTGAGAAGTGGCTCGCTCGTCTTAGGCGCCACTTGTGGCGCTCTATTAAACAATCTCAAGATGCTATCGAACATGGTTTGCCCCCTCAGGTCATCCGTAGAATTACATAACCTTGATTGAGGTGTCAAAAATTAAGATTTAACCCAAGCGCGCGGCCAAATTATTATTGGCCTTTGCAGGAAAGACCATCGGCATATTGCTTGGCCGCGTGATGGGGTGGCGTTCCCATTCATATAAATAATGCAAACCCAAATATTCTTTTAAAAGTCGCCCATGCTCTTGGCCTGCAGCGTCGATCGCGATATCCAAAACTTGATTGGCGCTGATGTTGCGCCAAGCAGGCGCAGCCGGGTCGATAACCCATGTTTCACGGACGGGCGAATCCAATCCACCGTCTTCGATCGCACTTGCGCGATACTCGACATCGATCGACCATTCTTTAAATCCAGCTTCTGTGTCAGGTTCGCGGGTGATGCGGAGGCGAGAAACGGGCGCATCGGAATATCCTTCCGGTGCATAAGAATAAAATACCTGACTACGCGTTCTGAATTCTTCAGAAAGTCTCATCTATCCCTGCAGTTAATTCATTAATCATTCTTATTTTTAAAAATGGTGCGCTTAAAAACGATGTGAGTCAATTTTCAAAGGGTAGGCTTTGCTGCAGGTGCGGCAAACCGCGATTTTTTCTTAAGCTTACGATGCAGTGTTATCCGATCGATCAAACCCACATTGTTTTTAAGCAACTGGACAGCCTGATCAGCTGTTAGGCCACCTTTGCGCAAAGCTATGCGACTGGCTTCCAATTCAAAATGCGTCTCTGGGCTGTGATGCATATATAAATCATCATCACGCAAACTATGGGCTGTCCAACGGATTACGCGCCAACGTTCGGTAGCAATGCCAGTCTCCTGAACCGTATAACGCGTATGGGTTTCTCGTTGCACCATGCGTGTATGCATGCCGATCAAGCCATGAAACAGCGGCAATTTTTGATACCGCGTAAACACACGCGGTTTTGGTTTTCCGAAGACGACTCGTTTAAAGATGTCACCAAGTTTCATGCGTACGGTGTAGCAAATGCCTTGAAATGCCGTCAAATTTAGGCGGGCGCCATATGCTTTTGCAAGACTTGCAGATCAATCTGCGAAACATAAGGATTTAAGGCTTGCACGACTTGCGCAGTCGTTAAGGCGGCTTTGGGATCAAGGTTTTTTAAACTGATGCCACCGTCATCCATCCATACCGGCACATGCGTGTGCTTATCGATGCTCTTTTGCACGTTGGAAAACAAGCGGATGTGCCACAAATTGGATTGCACGCCGGTTTCTTGAACAGCAAAACGTTTTTCCAGCAAACGTTGATCATGTGCGCGATGTCCGCTGCCGACGCCCAAGGGTGCTTGCAACTCAATACGGCGCACGGTAGCCTTTTTACCAAATAAAGCACTCAGCCATTTCACGATTCCAACTATATCTTAAGCAGGCTCTTCATTGCCAATTTAGGAACGGCCGTCCAATTGACGGACCTCACCATATCGCTAATGGTTTCAGTTGGATCCCAACCGGGATTCCATAGTTGGAAGGATACTTTCGTCGTGTCGTATCCGCACTGATTCAAAACCCAACGCAAAGTGGCCTGGCAGTTAAACTCGCCCGCGGGTGATAGTTGGCAATAGGGCACGTTCTTAAGATTGAACGTATTGGATACGCTGCGCATTTTTTGCCACGCGCGCCGCACATGCTGTTCGCTACCCTCATCGATCGTGGTTTCACTAACAATTTCGTAAGGGTTGACTGTTCTTTCATCGAACGTAGTCTCGCCAGCATTTTTATTAGGAGCGGCTTCCTTTTTAAGAACACAAACACGGATCGTGCTGCGGCGATGTCTCATGCCAGTATGCCTCACGATAAAATTTACAATCGGGCGAATACCAAACAACATCGAAAATGTTTCTATATATTCAAGTCGGCGCACCCAAGGAATGCGACCCGATCCGCGTACATCGACTTTCTTATACGATTTGATCGATGCGTCCGGGTCATTATGCAGACTCATGACGATGGCATGCATTTCGGTATGTATCTTGGTGCCATCAGTGAGGCCTAAAAAAATATGGCCAGCTGCGCGGCCGAACAATTTTGGTAAAACGCTTTTGCCACGGCTTGTTGGCCGTTCATAGAGTACAATTTTCCAGTTAGTCCCTGTTTCTGTCATTTGCGGACAAGGTTAGGACAGATCACTTTAACAAAACAATCGTCTTTATACTTGGCCCACCGTTTTGATGCGCACTTTGGGGTGGATTTCGTTTTGCGACATGACCACTGTTTGCGAACGGAAGCGCTCGATCACCGAGCGCACATAAGGCCGGATTCCCGGGCTTGTGAGCAGAATAGGCGCTTCGCCTCGGCTTTGAAAATCTTCGTAAATATCGCGCACACGGCCGATAAATTGCTGCAACTGCGATGGCGCCATCACAAGTTGTCGTTCTTCGCCTTCACCCATTAGACTTTCGGCAAACGCTTGTTCCCAATCCGGCGATAAGGTCACGAGCGGCAATAGGCCGTGGATGTTCATGTTGGCTGTGCAAATCTGACGCGCAAGACGCGAGCGTACATGCTCCGAAATCAGCGCGACGGATTTCGTATAAAGCGATGCTTCCGAAATACCTTCGAGGATTGTCGGTAGATCGCGGATCGAAATGCGTTCCGATAACAAATTCTGTAGAACGCGCTGTAAGCCTGAGAGTGAGATTTGACCTGGCACAACATCCGATACCAATTTTTGGAACGGCTTCGCCATTTCATCGAGCAGTTTCTGCGTCTCCGTATACGACAACAAATCCGCCATATTGTCTTTGACTGTTTCGGTTAAGTGTGTGGTCACAACCGTTGCGGCATCGACCACTGTATAACCGCGGAAGTTTGC
This sequence comes from Alphaproteobacteria bacterium, assembly GCA_036568945.1. Classification (GTDB taxonomy): domain Bacteria; phylum Pseudomonadota; class Alphaproteobacteria; order Micavibrionales; family UBA1664; genus UBA6145. The sequence continues at coordinate 15,583 of DATCRN010000261.1, forward strand.
TTCTTCCCGATATTGTTCATCGATCCACATGGCAGGCAAGCCAAAGGTAGGTTCAACCGTCGCCTCGCCGGGGAGAGAGATCGCTTCGCCTGCCGGATCCATACACAGCAGCATACCGGGACGCACGGATCCGCGGCCGGCTTCGATTTCTTTGATGCGCACAAGGTAATCATTGGCGGTCAATTGCAAGTTATCCTGAATACGCACGCTTGGCAGAACGAAGCCCATTTCTTCCGCGAGTTGACGACGCAACCCTTTGATCTGGTCGGTCAGCTTGTGACCCTCGCCATTCACTAGCGTGAGCAAACCATAACCAAGTTCCAGACGGATAATATCCATCGCAAGAGATTTCGAGATCGGTTCTTCCGCCGGTTTGGCTTTGGCGCTTTCCGCAGCTGCAATTTGCAAACGTTCAGCGGCTTGGCGTTTGGTCTCTTTGCTCAAGACATAAGCAAGACCACCTGTAATTGCCGAAAGCGATGCAAAGGGAAAGAATGGCAATCCCGGCATGATCGATAAGAAACCCATCATGCCCGATGTCAGATACAATCCTTTCGGATATTGCGAGAACTGACTGAAGAGCGCTTTATCCGCAGATCCGCGTACACCGCCTTTGGAGACCAGCAAGCCAGCCGCAATGGATACGAGCAGGGCTGGCATCTGAGACACCAAACCGTCACCAACGGTTAGATATGTGTAATTATCAGCAGCTTCGCCCATCGATAGATCATGCTGCACGGTGCCGATGATGATGCCGCCAATGATGTTGATGAACGTGATGATGAGGCCCGCAATCGCATCACCGCGCACGAATTTCGCAGCACCGTCCATCGCGCCGTAGAAATTACTTTCTTGTTCCAAATCCTGGCGGCGTTGGCGCGCTTCGGCTTCCGTAATCAATCCAGCAGACATATCGGAATCGATTGCCATTTGTTTGCCGGGCATGGCATCCAAACTAAAACGCGCGGCAACTTCAGCGATACGGCCCGAACCTTTGGTAATAACGACAAAGTTGATGACGACCAGAATCCCGAACACGATCAAGC
>DATCRN010000262.1:0-2919 GCA_036568945.1 Alphaproteobacteria bacterium
GCCGTAATTGGAGCGGGGAATATGGCGCGCGAGCATATCCGCGCCTTTGCGGCCCACCCAGATGTGAAAATAGCGGGAATTTTTAGCCGAACGGAAAGCCGGGCAGTCGCTTTGGCCGCCGAATTCGGCGTCCAGCACGTATGCGGATCGGTCGAGGATCTTTATGCGAAAACCCATGCGGATTTGGTTATTATCACCGTGCCGGAATTGGCTGCGAGAGTAACAGCGGAAGCGGCCTTTCAGTTCCCTTGGACTGTGCTCATGGAAAAACCGGCCGGTTATGATTTGGCAGACGCCCAAAAAATCAAAGCGGCGGCAGATGTTGCGGGCCGTACCGTCTATGTTGGATTCAATCGCCGCTTTTATGACAGTGTTTTGCAAACCAAAGCGGGCCTTGCGGAGTTGCCGGCGGAAACACCACGTTTTATTCATATTCAAGATCAGCAAAGTTACGAGGAAGCGCGCCGCTATAATCACCCCGAAGCGGTTGTCGAGAAATTCATGTACGCGAATTCTATTCACGTAATCGACATGATCCGGTCATTTGCGCGTGGCCAGGTAAAATCAGTCGAACAGATTTTGCCGTGGATGGGTGAACAAACGCATGTTGTCCTGTCTCTGATCACGTTCGATTCCGGCGACAAGGCATTGTACGAAGGTATCTGGCAGGGCCCGGGGCCTTGGGCCTGCTCAGTGGCGACACCTTTAAAGCGTTGGGAAATGCGACCGCTCGAGGGCGTGTCTTCCGTGCCGGCAGGGCAACGTCGTCTTAACGCCCACGATATCAATCCGATCGATAGTGAATATAAGGCAGGATTTTATCATCAAGCAGCTGCTGTATTGCAAGCCATGAAAGATGGTAAAGCAACAGCACCGCTCGGTGATCTTGCGGATTCGCTTGTGACGATGCGGCTGATCAATCAAATGTTCGGTGTTTAAGCGCGCTTGCGGATGTGTGTCGTCGGTGTACGCGGTGCTGGATGTTTTTGCGTAAGTTCATCAAACAGAGCGATCATACGAGCTGTTGATTGTCCATCCGTATGTCCCCAATCATTGCGCACCCGATCTTGCGCCTGTTTGACTTGCGCGTAGTAAGCATCATCGGATGTGAGCTTTTGCAAAATGCCCTCAAATTCATTCGGCTGGTAGGCGTGGATCACGCCCGGCGCACCTTTGTAGTCATTGTAATGATATTGGAATAAATCGTAGTTGATGCAAGGTATGCCACATGCGATCGCCCAACGAATGGTTGCAGACGCATATGCCAAATAAATATCGGCAAGTGGTATCAAATCCGCGGTATCGATGTCGGTGACACGTAAACCGTAGGGCTCAAAATATTTCTCAATATCCATGAAATTAGGATGCGGACGAATAATGACATTCCAGCCATTTTCTTGCGCTTGTTTAAGCTCTCTTGCCAAATTCGACAAAACGTCTTCATAGGTTTTATACGGGCACCCCGGTCGCGGTGTGGCCAGCTGATTGGGCGGTGCGCCGACGACAATCAAACGACGGCTTACGGGTAAACCCAGTTGTTTGTAGACCGCTTCGCGGCGCTGTTCTTTTTCCTGCAAGACGGATGTTAGCGTATCATCATAGATGGCGCCGGTGATGCGCAGTTTGCTATCAAGGAAACCTTCGCGCTCATAATATTTTTTCATCTCCGCATTTTCGATGGCGATCGCATTGGCATAGCCGCTATTCATTGTCCATGGATCTGGCGGCGTAAGACGGAAAATAGTGTGCGCAATCATGTAATAAAGCGGCAAACGAAATAGTCGGTGACCTTTGTAGTCATAGACCCAACGCGGATAAAAAAACGACATCACGCGGCTTAAGACTCCGCGCACCTGATAGCTGGGATAAACGTGCAAGCTTTCAGCAGCTTCGGTCGCGTTTGCAATCGTATAAGGCACAATCACAGTAGGAATGCCGGCTTTGTGACCCATTTTAATAAAGCTGGGCAGAATCAATCCGACAATATCTTCCGCGACGATTAAAATATCCGGCCTGAAATCATGGATCATGTTACGGAACTGGCGGATCTGCTGCAGGAACAAGATAACATAACTGATTAAGTGGCCGACGGCATAGACAACGCGCCAGTAACTGTTCCGCAACTCATGCATTTTGCGGAACTGCGTGCTGAACCAAGTAAAGACTTTGCCGTGATCCGCCAACTCGGTATTTACCGGGCCTTGCATCAAGGATACTGGGCGCGTGACGATCAGTTTTATTTTTTCCTCATCGCAGCGTCTTTGCTGAAATTCGACATCATTACCGACAGCAGTGTAGGTAACAATCCACGGATCGTATGCGCCGGCATCGCGAATGGCGCGGGCAAGACGAAACATCTCCGTAAAGTCGGAATTACGCAGGGAAAGGATCAAGGCGCGTTTCATGCTCGAATGATCGCTTTCATATGAGCATTAAAGCCGTGGCTGTAGAAATGGTCTTGCAGTTCAGCCGTACGTTTCAAGCGCGCACGCCAAGCATCAGGACTATTCTGCATCTCCGTAAGATACACGATTAAATCACTAGGGGTTGCGGCATGCGGAATAAGATCTGCCAGCAATGCATTTTTATGAATGGCAGCAATACCTTCCGGTGTTGCGCCGGCACCCATCGAGATAACAGGAATGCCTAAGATCAAAGCCTCGATCATCGCGGTCGTCGACGTGCCGATAACAATATCTGTATTTAAAATATCGTTGAGCGTGGTGTTGTCCATATGACTAAAAGTGACATGGGCAGGATATTTATCAGCCAAGAATTGATATGGATTTTTATATCCAATTTCTCGTGGATGTAGGCGAATGCGCACATGCACATCGACATCGGTTGCCAAAAATCGATCCATCCAATCGGCAACCGATTGCGGTTTAATATCACCGGATAAATAAAGCAATGTAGGCC
>DATCRN010000263.1:0-2910 GCA_036568945.1 Alphaproteobacteria bacterium
CCACGCCACAAATGCGTGCCAAACCTTTTAAATCGCCCTCAGCCACCTTTTGCAGATTAGCGACGCATTTTTCCATCGCAGGATCCAGGCGATCACGATCGGCTAATTGCAGCGCAAGGCATTCGGATAGATCCTTGGCAAAGACACCGACAGGATCAAAAGTTTTCATTTCTTTTAGAATTTTTTCTACGCGTGCAGGTTCGCACCCCAGTTGTTTGGCGAGACCTTCGACCGGCTCACGCAAGTAACCGGCCTCGTCTAAACGATCGATTAAAAGAGTGCCGATCATACGATCAGCGGGGTCATCGGTTTCGATCAACAATTGTTGGATTAAATGATCGCGTAATGTCTTCTTATCCGATAAGCGGTTTTCGAAACCTTCTTCGTCATCATCAAAACCAACATTGCCACCTTTGCCGACACTGGCCCAATCAGATCCTGTATCGAATCCTTCGGCTGCACCAGAATCATCGCCGCCAAAATTCTTTTCCATCTCATCACCGTCATCGGCGGATGGTTTTTCAAGTGTAGGCGCATCGTCGTTGTCCTGATCGTTCTCAGGCGATGATTGATCCTTTTCGAGGAACGGGTTTTCGGCCAATTCATTTTCGAGGTAGCCAGAGAGTTCAATATTTGTGAGTTGCAAAAGACCGATGGCTTCCCGCAATTGCGGGGTCATGATCAGCTGCTGCTGGCCTTTAAGTTCCAGAGCAATTTTCGGTTTTTGATCAACCATCAGATTAATATAGCACTAAAATGAGAATTTTTCGCCCAGATAGACGCGTTTAACATCGTTATTGGATACGATGTCGCGTGGAGTGCCTTCGGTCAAGACCTGACCGTCATGAAGAATGTATGCACGATCGACAATATCGAGTGCTTCGCGCACGTTGTGATCGGTGATGAGTACGCCAATGCCACGCGTTTTAAGATAGGCAATCAACTGACGAATATCGCCTACGGCAATCGGGTCAATTCCGGCCAAAGGCTCATCGAGCAGCATGAATTTGGGACGGCATGCCAATGCACGCGCAATCTCAAGACGACGGCGCTCGCCACCGGATAAAGCGACAGAGGGCGTCCGACGCAAATGCGCGATGGAGAATTCTTCAAGTAATTCCTCCAGGAACCGTTCTTGATCGTTATCAGCGAGGCTGGTTCCTTGTAAAACTGCACGAATATTGTCTTCCACATTTAAGCCGCGGAAAATGGATGCTTCTTGCGGCAGATAACCGACGCCCAAACGCGCGCGGCGGTACATAGGTTGCTGTGTGATATCTTGACCATCGAGCAGAACCTTGCCGGAATCACCTTTGATAAGGCCGGTCATGATATAGAAGAGCGTCGTTTTGCCAGCACCGTTAGGACCAAGCAGGGCAACGGATTCACCGCGCTGGACACGAATAGACACATCGCGAAGGACCGGGCGCTTTTTGTACGTCTTTGCGATATGCATTGCCGACAGTCCCGGTTCTACGGTCTGAAGACGGGCTTTGCCCTTTGGTGCAGTGGTCGTTGTGGCCATGTTTAGGTCTATTGTTCGCTGCCGCAATATTACGGTATGGGACTTATAATGGTCAAACGGACGTCTGTCTAGAATTTGACATAAAGATCGCGGATTTTTAAGTTAGGGGGCATGCAGCCCTTGCCGTTACAGCCTTTGTGTACGATTTTTCCGTCCCGGTCCATGTTGGCTGAGGATCCGCAATGGGTTACCGAAGAAACCTATGATGTTAATTGCTACGCATATGCCCTGAATGAAAAATTCGCAGGGTCTGCAAAGCCGGGCCTATTAAGACTGCAAGATAATTATAGGACACTTAAGCAAGAATCCATGACGGCGACAGCTATCGAGCGACGTCTACGTCACGATGGGCTTGAAAGGATCCTAGAACATTCTGTAAGTGCGGAAGGCAAACATATCATCGCAGCTTTCACATCATCGACGCGCCAAGATTTTCATTTTTTGAGGTTAAACAGAGATAATATTTGGACCCACAAATTCAGATCCGGTTTAAGATTGCGCGACAATCAAGACAAAATAATTACGGATCCGAAGGCAGCTGCGTTAGGTATCTACGATGTTTTTGTCGGATATTTTCAAATCCCTGATCAGGGCATCAGCTTTGTCCCACGGAAAATTTTTGCTGGCGGTATTCGTCTTTTTTAATTTTTATTCGGGATAAAAGACACCGCGGACACGGCCATCCGCGCCGGGCGCTGCGGTCCCTGTGCTATCGACGCTGGCGGGATTGGGCGTGCCGCCGAAGATTTTGCTGACATTGGTGTTCATATCCATCTCGCCGCGGGATCCGGTAATGATATTGGGACCGCGCTCGATACGAACATTCCCGGTAACAATCGTCTTGTTGGACGCCGCTTGATAAATTGCGCGATCTCCATACAAAATATCTGTCGGTGTGGTTACGACGACATTCCCGATGGCTTCCATTTCGTCCATTTCGTCTTTACCGCTTACGCCGGGCTTCATACGGCCGATCAAACGATCACCATGAATGACATCGTCTCCTCGTGTGGCGACAGCATTACCATACGCATTCATCTCCCGTTTACTCATGTGATAGGTGAGTTTATCGCGTGCAGTGACCGTATCGGTTTTGGTAACCATTTTAAGATTGTTGCCGGTTAGCTCCGCATAATTATCTTTCATGTTAAAGAATCCTTGATCACCGGTCGCGACAGATCCTTCAGATATAACTTTGACATGACCGGTGGCATCAATGCGGTTGATGGTCATGCCCTTACCGTCGGCACCTTCATTATATTTGGCAACCAGCGTATCGCCATGCAATTCACTGGTGCCTTGTTTGGCAATCGCGTCTTGTCGCGCGGTGAAAGTCTTAGCATCGCGGTCCCATTCCAGGGTTTTTTGCGCCGTGACTTCAATCG
>DATCRN010000264.1:0-5281 GCA_036568945.1 Alphaproteobacteria bacterium
TCCAAAATCACCTACTTCATGACGCCAAGCGACATCGTCGCCGGTAAATTAGGCGAACGTCGACAAATTCAACCCATTCGTTTGGGCGGTATGGTCAAAGAAGGCACACTACAACGCCAGGCCGATACCTACACCTTCGTCGTCACTGACTTCGATAATAATATCAGCGTTCTGTATCGGGGTATTTTACCGGATCTGTTTCGTGAAAAGCAGGGCGTGATTGCCGTTGGTAAATATAATCCAGCCTCAAAGGTTTTTTTGGCATCCGAAATTTTAGCCAAGCACGATGAAAATTACATGCCGCCTGATGTGAAAAAGGCGATGGACCGCCAAGCTAAGCCATGATCATCGAACTTGCGCATTTTAGCATGATCCTTGCGCTGCTCGCCGCCATTCTTCAAAGCGTTTACGGCCTGAATAACAATTCTTTGGGCGACATCATCGCCCAGCGTGCGGCCCTGGCCTTAAACACCCTTATCATGATCGCCTTTTCCGGTTTGGTATTTGCGTATGTGACATCGGACTTTAGCGTCATTAATGTCATCCTCAATTCCCATACCGACAAACCTATGCTGTACAAAATCGCAGGGGCCTGGGGCAATCATGAAGGCTCCATGCTGCTGTGGATTTTGATGCTGGCATCATTTGGCAGCTTTATCGCTGTCAGCCCGCAGATTAAAGATCACCTCCTCCGTCGCCGCGCCTTGGGCATTCAAGGTTTATTGTCGGTCGGATTTATTGCTTTTTCATTTTTCACATCCAACCCGTTTTTGCGCACCAACATGGTGCCGGAGAATGGACAATCTCTAAATCCCGTTTTGCAAGATCCGGGGCTCGCCTTTCATCCACCGACTTTATATTTAGGGTATGTCGGTTTCTCGGCCGTTTTTTCGCTCGCAGCGGCCGCACTTTTGACAGGTCGCGTTGATACGGCCTGGGCCAAAATGGTGAAACCATTTGCAGCGCTGGCGTGGCTAGCGCTTTCTGCTGGGATTGCGCTTGGATCGCGTTGGGCCTATTACGAACTCGGCTGGGGTGGGTTTTGGTATTGGGATCCCGTTGAAAACGCATCCCTGCTGCCGTGGCTTGCCGGTACGGCCCTGCTCCATTCCTTATTGGTGTTGGAAGCGCGTGGAGCGCTTAAACGCTGGACAATTCTTTTGGCCGTTATCACCTTTTGCATGTCGCTCTTAGGAACATTCCTTGTTCGATCGGGTGTTCTCACATCGGTTCATGCCTTCGCCGTCGATCCTGCGCGTGGCATTTTTATTTTGGCATTGCTGTTTATTTATAGTGCCGGCGCCTTCATTTTATACGCATGGCGTGCGCCATCTTTGAAAACTTTACGTCTATTTACGCCGATCAGCCGCGAATCATCCCTTGTCGCTAACAATCTTTTGTTGATCACAATCTTAGTTACAGTCCTTACGGGCACATTATATCCGCTGATCATGGATACGTTCCATCTCCAGCAATTATCCGTCGGTGCGCCCTATTATAACGCAACGATTGTACCGATTGCGATTCCACTATTGCTTTTGATGGGTATTGGCCCGTTTTTGCCATGGAAACGCGTGGGTCGCTTCACATTTAAAAAGTCCCTTTTGCAAGCGGCCGCGATTGCCATTGGTCTGACCTTACTTTTCGTCTTTACTGATCACATGACGGGTATCATTGGTTTGGCTGCCGCTTTGTGGCTTATGGTCGCAAGCGTTCTGCAATGGCGTCCGCATATGGGTCTAAAAAATTGGTCGCTCGTGATCGGGCATTTTGGATTGGGTCTAGCGATCATAGGAATGATCGGCACCAGCCTATGGAAGGTTGAAGACATTCGTGTAGCCAACCCCGGGGATCGGTTCGAGATTGGTGGTTACAGTTTGCGCTTTGATGGTGTGAAGCAGGTGGAAGGCCCCAACTACACGGCAGCGCAAGCCGATGTGTCTTTGCTGAATTCTGCCGGACCTTATGATGTATTGCATCCCCAGCGCCGTTGGTATCCGGTATCAAATTCCGATACAACGGAGGCCGCCATTCGTTTAACATTCTTAAAAGATTTGTATGTCGTATTGGGCACGCAGGATGCCCAAAGCAGTAAAGATGCATGGGTTCTTCGCACCTGGATTCATCCATTCGTGTCTGCGCTTTGGGCCGGTTTTGCCATGATCGTTTTGGCAGGCATTTTGATGCTGATCCGCAGCACACGCGAGGCGGCATGACGCAACTGCGGATTTCATTATGGGGCACGATCCCATTGATTGCTTTGACCGCCCTTGCAGTCCTTTTGCTTTTTCGATTGGAAAATCCGCGCGTGCCTGGCAGCGTTGATTCACCTTTAATCGGGAAATCCCTACCCGACCTTGGCATTGCGATAAAAGGTCCTGTGATTGTCAACGTATTTGCCAGTTGGTGCGCGCCATGTAAGGTCGAGCATCCGTTTTTATTGGTCGCAAAAAGCCGCGGCACACGTATAGTCGGTATCGCGTACAAAGATAAAAAAGAAAATATCGATCATTATTTGAGCAATCTTGGCAACCCGTATGATGTTCTTGCGTATGATGAAACCGGTATGATCGGCATCAATTTAGGAATAAGCGGCGTGCCGGAAAGCTATTTTGTCGATTCGGATGGCATTGTACGCAGACGCTTGCAAGGCCCGTTTGCATCGGTGCCTGATGTCATAGAATTTGTAAAGGATGCACCATGATCCGCATCTTAATTGCAGCCCTTATTTTATCGATGAGTGTCCATGCCTGGGCGGTGGTCCATCCGAATGAAAAATTAGCCGACCCGGCACTCGAAGCCCGCGCCGTTGCCTTAGGCGAAACTTTACGCTGCGTGGTATGCCAAAATGAATCCATCGAAGACTCCCGCGCGGAACTGGCACAAGATTTACGCATTTTAGTGCGCCAACAAATCCAGGATGGAAAATCAGATGCTGAAATCCGCGCTTTTTTGTACGAAAAATATGGCGATTTTATTTTCTTGGAACCACCATTTTCCCCGCGTACTTACATACTCTGGTTAATGCCGTTATTGGTGCTTGTTTGCGGAGCCACCATGGCCATTAAGAATCTGCACGGACGAAGGATGAAGCGATGATCTTGACCTTAATCCTTTGCGCATTTTTGTGCGGGAGCTGCTTGGTTTGGATTTTATTGCCACAGCTGCGTGATCGTACAGGATCTAAATCAGCCATGCTTACGGCGTTTGTTTTGGCAATCCTTGCTGTGGGGTTATACTTGCTGGCAGGTGCGCCACAATTGCCGTCTGCACCAGATTTAAAATCCACGGCAGAGATTGAAAATGAAATGCGTGGCGATGAGGCGGAGATTCGCATTGCTCTTGCTAAAAATCCGAATGACGCGGAAGCAATGATTAGGTTGGCAGCGCTTTATGTGTATCGCGGCAAAATCGACCAAGAAACGAAAGATTTACTAAACCGCGCGGAAAAACAATTGCCGGGTGATAAACGCATTCAATATGTGCGATATTATATCGAGAATGAAGCTGTTAAGCCTTAGCGTGTGCCAGGGATTGCAGTAATCGCGCTTGGCTCTGATGCGGCTTTTTCCGCCTCTGCAGCTTCCTGCGTTGCTTTAGCTTTATCAGGGCACACTCCCTCGACGCGGTCATATTCTTCTTTGGTGTCGATCGCCTTTTGCCTTTTGCTACGATCGAGATAAAGCTCATCCATTTGAAGTTTAACCGCGTTTAAAACGTAATTGGTCATCTTGTCTTTGTATTCCTGCGCACTGGCAATCGGTTTAGGACCGACCATGCCGACTTTCTGCACGGCCTGCGACGCCGCCTGACGCACGGCCTGCAAATGGTCTTTGACCAAAGCAAGGTCGGCTGCGATGTGTTTGTGTTCATGTTCTAAAATGGCGCTGTGTTTGCAGGTACCTTCCGGATATTCGGCCGCAATCGCAATCGTAGGGTCGACGACAATCGTGACCACGACCTTATCGATCCAAAGGCAAGTGACGGCTTCGGCTGGGAACCTTACGGAGGATGTTAAAACATTCGAATCGAATGTGATCTTGCCGCTCATGACCCCGTTGACATCCGTAACAACGTGCGTGCCATAGGGGTTTTCGGTATCAATGTCGGTATGGTTGAGGCTATTGGTATTGCGGTTATTGTCGTATTTAATGGGCTCAGAGTGCCATTTGACGTCAACACGTGCGTTTTTTTGCACAGGACAGGTGGCCGCCTGGGTCGCACTCGCGCTGGCATGCCAAAGTAAATGGCCAGCCATAACCAGTTCCAATCCAAGCATGCTTTGCAAATCCCCTTTTTGCCCTTATACCAGTATATAAGTAATTTTCCTAAAATTCGGTTTATTTTTAAAGAGGAAACTTCCATGGCATTAATCGGCTCTATCCTGATTTGGCTGCTTCAGCTCTATACGTTCATCATCATCGTTCAGGTGATTTTGAGCTGGTTGGTGGCTTTTGGCGTTTTAAACCTCTCCAATCCGCAAGCGGCAAAACTGGCGGAACTGCTGGAAAAGCTGACCGAACCTGTCATGGCGCCGGTCCGCAAATTCATCCCCAGCATCGGCGGGATCGATATTTCGCCCATTATTGTGATTTTCGGGATCATGCTGTTGGAACAGCTGATTAGCCGCATTTTCCTCAATCCTTTTGGATATTAAACGATGACGGCGCAGATTATAGACGGCAAAACGATCGCCGCGAACTTACGCGCTGACATTGCAACTCAGACTGCCAAAATGGGCAAAAAACCAGGTCTGGCCGTTATTTTGGTCGGCAATAACCCGGCATCCGAAGTCTACGTTAAAAACAAGATCAAAGCGACGGTCGAAGCCGGGCTTAATTCTTTCGAGCACCGTCTGCCCGATAATGCAACGCAGGATGCGGTTGCCCTGCTGATCGATGCCCTGAATGACGACAACACGGTCGATGGCATTCTGCTGCAATTACCCTTGCCCGACCATCTAAATTCCGATCCGCTGATTCAGCGCATTAAGCCGGAAAAGGATGTCGATGGCTTGACCATCGCCAATGTCGGTAAACTGGTTGCCGGAATCGACGGGCTTGTTCCCTGCACGCCACAAGGGTCATTGATGCTGATTAAATCTGTTAAGAAAGATTTAACGGGATTGAATGCAGTTGTGATTGGCCGTTCATTATTGTTCGGAAAACCGATGGCGCAATTACTGCTCGCCGAAAACTGCACTGTAACTACGGCGCATTCCAAAACCAAAAATTTGGCAGATGTTTGCCGTCAGGCGGATATTTTAGTGGCTGCTGTAGGC
>DATCRN010000265.1:0-2840 GCA_036568945.1 Alphaproteobacteria bacterium
GCCATTTCCATGGTACCGATTTGCTGCGTCCAGGTGCCTTCGACGAACGTATCGCGGCAACGAAGCGTACTCAAAGTCCATCCCGGCACTGCTTTGGAAATCGACGACATGCTTTCCAAACACATTTCAACAAATTGGTCGGCCGGCATCAGCGGGATTTTGGATAAATTGTCCGCTTCGCGCTCGGCGATCAAAATAGGCTCCTCAGGCGGCGCCTGCAAATCATCGCCGACTGCCAAATCAGGGACCGGCAAAGATGCACGCTGCGGAATAAGGGCAGGCAGGAATTGTTGGCCAAGCACGCCTGCAATGAGCAGCAGGACAAGCACAATTGCGCCCACGATCGCTAAATTGCGATTGCGGCGACCCGAAAAGATTGCATCCGTCGTAACGGGCTTGAGTGTCGGCGGCGTGGCTTCGCCGATAACTTTGTTTAGTGGGATTTCACTGGTAGCATCTGACAAATTCCAGCCCGTAGGCGCATAAGCGCGCGGCCAACGGTAGGATTTGCTTTCTTGAACAAAGAAATTATAGGCCTCTTCTTCGGACGCGAAGAACAGGTCGCCTTTGGGTGCAATATTGTCGGCATGCACGGCGACATACCACCATCCATTGTCGCCTGCGAAGACGCCATGCCATTCGCCTACGAACACATCCGCGAGAACAGAGGCAAGCGCAGGCATATTAATGCGGTGGCCTAAGCTTAGGTAACCGAAGCCATGCTGCGCGACAACGTTGGCGCGCATGCAGTAAAAATCAGCGCCGAATCCTTTGGCGCGTTTAAGCGCGAGTTGGCTGTTGCCACTTTCTTCCGCAACAAGCCAGCTAAGGCCAACAGCGTATTTTTTGCCCTCGTAAATGAGAACGCCATTGCCGACGACTTCAGGACGCTCTTTCTCGCGCACCGGCGCAGCCAGCGGCTCGACGGCCGCTAGCGGGTCGTCGAGTTCGAAATCCATAAAGTCTTTTTCTTCGTTGTCGGCCATGGCCAGATTTCGCGTAACCTCGTTATTGACCGATGACGCTCATCGGCTCCTCAGGCAGAATTTCGGCTGTCAGCAATAGGACCGTGGCCGTGCGGGCACGGGAATTTTCATACCGTTTTTGCAGAACAGCCAAAGGTCCCGGACCGCCTTCATCTTCAATATTGTTTTCATCGCGCTCGAAGCCGGCTAGAACCATTGTCTCGCCGCTCGTGAGTACCGCGTTTTGCATGAAACCGGTGGTGGCAAGGTCAGGCAGCTGGATCTGGTTACCTGTCGGGCCTGCGCTGAACATGTTGTCCAGACTGGTGATCGACAGCGACACACGCATCAAGATTTTGTTGCTCTCCACAATACGCGGCAGGACCGTCATCATAAGACCGACATCGAACGTACCAGGCTCAAGCGATGTGGAACCGGAATCACCCGTTGTCGTGGACGTGCGCGCCAAATAACTGCGCTGGTTGCCGACTTGAAGCGGCGCCGGTTGATCTGACAGGGTCATCAAAGCACCGGAGTGGACGACGGATGCATTGGAAATGCCCTTTGCTGCACGCAGCGCACCGATCAACTGGTCGGAATCAAACGCACTGACGCCAGCGACCGTTTTGTTTTTACTGACTGTGAAGGCCAGACCTGGTGTTGCTGCTTCACCCAATGTGGCGGTGGACAATTGTAGACCCGCTTCACCAAAGGCGCGTTTGACGATACCAGTAATATCGACGTCATAAGCCGTGGTGTTGTCCAAATCGACCTTGATGACTTTCACGCCGATCGCTACGCGTCGCAGACGCATGCTGTTTTGCTGGTTCAAATAGGTTTCGACACGACGCACGACTTGCGGGGCGCCTGTTACGGTGATTGTACCCGTGGATTGGGAGAAGGCAGCCGTACCGCCATCACCCATGATTGTCGTCACAGCGGCTTTGATATCTTCCCAAATTTTGATCGAACCTGTATCGGCGTTCAACGTGACGCGTGGCAAATTGCCTGCGCCGCCCGTGCCGCTTGCAACACTGCCGCTTAAAGATAGATCACCTGCCAATGCGTGCAGCATGAAGGTGCGCGTGACTTCTTGCGCAAATGTGATTGTATCGCCGTCATAAGACCAATCAGCACCGAACGTATCGGACGCTTCATTGAGCAGATCCGACAAACGACCCTGCCAAACCACGCGGCCGCCGGATACTTGTTCGCCGCCCGTGGGCACGAACGTCGTGGATCCTTCGCTCGAACCCGACGATGCGGCGGTACCGGTAATGGAGGCGCTATTGGTGCGCACACCCGTGACGGACTGCACCATACGGGTGAATTCGCTTAACGAGACGGGGCGGGCGAATGTCATGACGACCGCGCCTGGTTGCTCGAATTGCGGCGGTAAAACTTCACCATTGGTAATGGGTTTTGCAACTGATCCGTAATAGGGGCGGGAATCGATTTCCAGTTCCTGCGCGAGATGGCCCTTTGGTGTGGCTTGTTGCAAAGCGCTATCCAGTTCGGATTTCTGCTGCTCGACGGCTGACATGGTCGTTTTGGTGTCACCGCAAGCGGTGAGCATGCCCATAGACAAAATCAGGGTTAGACTAAGCGCAAGAAGCCCTGCGCGACCGGATTTTTTGGAGAAGAAAGACATCATGGGCATCGGCCACCGTCGTTTGAGGAATCCTCGGACCAAGCACGGCAGAAAGCCGGGTGAAAGACGCGCCATACCCTGTCCGAATTATGACGATTCAAGTGTAAGTGAAGGATGACAGGGACGCAAGCCGCAGGATGCGCTGTAATCGCCTTGCGCAAGTGGGCGCAAGGTCCAGGGATTACATAGCGTTTTGACGCGTTTCGATGACCAATACGGCAGGG
>DATCRN010000266.1:0-2282 GCA_036568945.1 Alphaproteobacteria bacterium
TTTGAAACAAGATTACGACGGTCGTGGCATGACGCTGGAAGAAGTGGGCGAGCGTTGGGCATTCCGTACCGCCTCCGATTTAGCGGAACAACTGAATGGTTTGAAAGTCGAAGAGCGCCGCTTAAGCCGCGCCGCGATGGAAACCCTGTCTGTCATCGCCTATCACCAACCCATCACCCGCGCCGAAATCGAAGCCATTCGTGGCGTGGCCACATCCAAAGGCACCGTTGACGCCCTTTTGGAGACGGATTGGATCAAGCCTGGCCGCCGCCGCGAAACCCCAGGACGCCCGCTAACCTGGGTTACAACGCCCGCTTTCCTTGACCATTTCGGCCTGGAGACTATAGTCGACCTGCCTGGTTTGGACGATTTGAAGGCTGCAGGCCTTCTGGACCGCCGCCCGGCCGTTTCTGTGACCGGCGAACTGTTTGACAGCGAAGACGGAGACGGGGATGATGTCGCCGCGTCTTCGGATGCCGAAATCGATGAAATCGATACGGACGAAGAAGCCGCCTAAAAACGGAGAATTTGCATGTCCATCGGTTTACCCGAGATCCTACTGATTGTCGTTCTGGTGCTGGTTATTTTCGGCGCAGGCAAACTGCCCAATGTCATGGGCGATCTCGCCAAGGGCGTGAAAAATTTCAAAAAAGGTCTGGCCGAGGACGACGATAAACCGGCGTCGCCCGACCAGAAATAATCCATCATGTTTGATATCGGCTGGACCGAGTTGATGTTGATCGGGGTCGTCGCGATCTTCGCGTTCGGCCCTGAAGACATTCCGAAGCTCATGTACAATCTAGGTCGCATCATGCGGCGCTTTCGCTATATGCGCTATGCGCTTTCCAACCAATTTGAATCCTTCATGGAAGAAGCCGAGAAAAAGGGACAAGTGCCTGCACCCGGCGCAGATCTGCCGAAAACAGATACCCACGAACACGACGAACTCGAAGCCGATGAAGGGCTTGACTACGATTTGCCGGAGGCCGAAAGCCGCCCGGTCAACGAAGCGGATATAAAAGATGAGCCAATCGCTGACAAACCCGCTGCCTAATAAAGAAGGCTCAACGTTCGAGCATATTGTCGAGCTGCGCGCGCGATTGATCACCTGTGTACTTGTGTTGATCGCGATGACCGGCATTTGTTATTTGTTCGTCGATCATATTTTGGCATTTCTCATTCAGCCGCTCGCAAGCTCCATGGGCCAAGACGGCACGCAGCGTTTGATCTACACGGATCTTACAGAAGCCTTCTTTACCAACATCAAAATATCCTTCCTCACAGCGCTCTTCGTCACATTGCCGGTGATCTTAATCCAAGTGTGGAAGTTTGTGGCACCAGGCCTCTATGCTAAAGAAAAGAACGCGCTTTTCCCGTTCTTCTTCGCAACGCCGGCCTTGTTCATCTGCGGAGCTTTGCTGGTTTATTACTTCATTATGCCGCTGGCGTGGTCGTTTTTCCTTGGGTTTCAGACATCTGGTGCGGAAACGGCACTGCCCATTCAGCTCGAAGCCAAGATCAGCGATTACCTAAACCTGATCATCTCGCTCATATTCGCGTTTGGCTTGTGCTTCCAATTGCCCGTTTTGTTGATGCTGCTGGCGCGTGCCGGGTTCATTACGGCCGATACACTCGCGACCAAACGCAAATACGCGATGGTAGGCGCATTCATCGTGGCGGCGCCTTTAACACCGCCGGATATCGTGTCGCAATGTTTACTTGCGATCCCGTTGATTGCGCTATTTGAAATTTCTATCTTCCTTATTCGCCATGTCAGCAAACCTGCTTGATGCCTACAAAGCCCGCGTGAAATCAGGCGATTTGATCGCCGATCCGGCGCAAAGCGCGGCGGCCAAGATATTAAGCGATTTTGTCACATCATATGATGTCCCATCGCAAAAGACGGGTCTCAAATTCCTTCTCAAAAAGCGGCAAAAAACGCCTACTGGCCTCTATATCTGGGGCAGCGTGGGCCGTGGCAAAACCATGCTGATGGATTTGCTGGTAGCTTCCATCAAGCATAAAAAGGTCCGCCGCGTTCATTTCCATGCCTTCATGCTTGAAATTCATGCGCGCCTCAAGGATCTGCGTGCCAAGGGCGATGATGATCAGTTGATCAAAAGCTTGGCAGGTAATATTGCCGCGGAAACCGATCTACTGTGTTTTGACGAACTGCATGTGAACGATATCGCTGATGCGATGATCCTGGGTTCATTGTTTGACGCTTTATTCCAAGCTGGTACGACCGTGATTGCCACCAGCAACTACGCCCCAGATGATTT
>DATCRN010000267.1:0-5592 GCA_036568945.1 Alphaproteobacteria bacterium
CGCCACTGTACCGGCCGGATTGAATGGATCCGCCGTGAACGGCACAGCCGTGGCGTTCCCGACCAAAACATCATCCGCGCCGATAATGTTATTCCCACCCAAATTAATTGGGCCATACATGGTATTTAGACGATTGGTGCCGCTTGGATCTCTGATGCGATACAGATAATCGGATGTGACATCCGCGCTGTTCACGTAGTCGTAATAAATTAAATACGATCCATCCGTTGTACTGTTTAAAGCAGCCTGGAGGCCTCCATACCACGCCGTCCGCGATAGGCGCGAAACAGGCTCATTCATCGGCAAACGCCAACCATTGAAGGCGCTGTTCAGCAAACCGTTTGCTTTAGCGTTATAGGTGCGTAAAACGCCGCCATGGAATCCACCTTCATTGGCAGCTTTTTGTACAATGGAATCGGGCCGTGGCGTTGTCGTCACGACAAAAATTTCAAGCGCCCGCACATCGGTTTCATCGGGCGGTAAGCGATCAGCGATGCGCAGTAAAATGCGAACGGGCGATCTGATTGGTGAATTCTCCGTAAATTGCGCGGGCAAAACGCGTGATGCCTGAATGGTGACAGCACCTGTGGGCACGGTATTGACCACAAAAGTCTTTAAAATATTGTCCGCCGCAGGCGCATCCTTATCGGCAATCAATTGATAGGCGCCACCTGTGCCGGCGCTATAGGTGGCGGCTGCCGCTTCATACAAAACATTGAAATTGGTGGGGTCCGATAAAGTCGCGCGCGTAGCGTCCAATACAGCCATCATATATTTGTTGGTGGATCGAGCCAGTTCGCGTTCGGAATACGTTGTCAGCAATGATAGGATACCCATCATCACCGCGGCAAAGATGGCCAATGCCAACATAAGCTCTAGCAAAGTAAAGCCGCGGCTAGTCTTCCTGCTGATGCGCAAGCTTATCATGACGGCGTACACACTTCAGAATGGGTTGCTTTGACACTGGAGCCGGAATCATCGCGGTCATAGACGCACTGACCAAGATAATTGGCTGGGATAATGGATGTTTTGTAGTGATCGCACGTATAGCCGTCTGCGCCAATCGTACAGCGCATCCAATAATAAACGCCACTAGCCGCAGGCCATTCGTAACGTGTGTCGCCCGTGGGCTCGCAATATGTTTTTCCGTTGGCGGCCTTGTAAGTGCAACGGACTTGTCTGTTCAGCACTGTATCAGTAAAGGTTTCCGGCGCATGGGCGCCGCCAGCTGGGTTCGTATCGATCCGCCCGACCTGTAGTGCAGTGTTCACATTGATATTTTGGACGACTAAATTGCCGTTTAACGTGGCGGCGTTACCAAGCTCCATAGAATCCGTCGTAAAGGTGTTGGCGCCCTGAGGTCTTACAGCGGCAGCAACAAGCGGGCCGTTCACCAGTGTACCGACAGCCACGCCGCGATTATCAACTGGCCCTACGTCAAAGATATTGACGGTACTTGCTTGCATTTCCTGTGTGGTCAGTGTGCCTTGTGTAATGTTCGTGGTTGGAGCGATGACTGTAGCGGGAACGTTGGTTCCGCCAATCACACGGCTGCTTGCCGCCAAATCAGTGCCATCGACATCCTGGAATGTTGAAACGCCTTGCGAAAACGTGTTACCGGCAGCAGCAACAATGGTGGAATCGGTGATAACGCTGCCGATGCTGCGGAAATTGCCAATGCCCATGGTGGCATCGCTGTTTCCGGAAATAACCTGCAATTCGCCGCCTTGAACGCTGCACCCTGCAGCCGCGCTCAAGTCACGCAATCCATTCGCGTTGCCATCGGTAAACGAACAATTATCCGAAACCATATTGAAGCGCGATGTAAGCCCGCCTGTATTATCGACGCGCAAAGCTTGATCAACGGTCATGGCTTGCGATGTAGCTGTAGCGCCTCCAGTCCCCACGCCGCGAAAAGCGGCATTTCCGGTGATAACAACCTTATCGGCAACCATACTGGAAACATCCTCGATTTGGTTGCTGTTCATATATAAATCCGCATTCATGCGGTTGAGTTCGGGCCGTGCATCAATGGTGACGCGATACAAATAATTATCATTCACGTCCATATTTTCGCCATTCACAATATCAAAGGCTGCCAAATAGCCGCCCAAGGCCGGATCCGGGTTCGCGACATAACCCGCCGCTGCCAAATCGCCGGGGTCAAAATACCAGCTGCCTTGAGCGCTTGCGATCCATCCCGCGAAATTTGCCGCGCGCAAAGTCATATCGCTATACACGCCCATTTGCGGACCGCCGGCGAGCGCAGCATCCAGCAAACGATTATTAGGAATGTACGTCGTAAGGCCTGCCGGGTTATCTGAAATGGTCAAAACATCGATGACGCTGATCAATATAGGATTGCCGCTGCCGTCAACGGCGTTCGTGCCATCCGATTTTAAGCGCGGCGTTTGGCGCACGCGCGCAAAAACGCGCATCGGTTGACGGAATACGTTTAAGGCAGCATAGCCGGTCGGCAAATAATTGCCTGCGATCATGTCGGCGATATCGATCTCATTAAATACGCCAACAGTGCCGCCGCTGACCGCTGCCGCGCGCAACGTATCGAAATTGGTGAACGTATAATCGGCAGCTGCTTGCTGCAGGCGTAATGTATCGGCCGCTGCCTGACGGTTCACGGCGCGTTGCAGCCAATTATCGAACATTTGATAAACGCCGGTAAGCAGCATTGCGATCAAACCGATCGTTAGCAACAATTCAAGAAGCGTAAAGCCGCTCTGAACTTTGCGCATGCGCATCATCATGGCGTCACCTTCGGCGGCGTATATTGACGGTTCGGGCAGCCGTTTGCGACCACATTATCGGCAAGACAGCGCGTCGCCGTAATGGTGTTGACTGGTGTAACGTTCGGCGATGCACCCGAATATCCACGCGATGCGCCAGCGGTGATTTGCGTGTTGGTTGTATCCGAGAACGTCATATTGTTGTTGATCTGAATATTACCACCCGTATCAAGCGAACCGACAATGGCCGAGAAACCGGATGTCAGAGCGGCGGCGTTGGTACCCTGAATGGTCATGGCACGGCCATTGTTGTTCAGTGTGCCGCTGACTTGTACTAGCCCTGTCGTGTTGGTTGCCAACATATCGGCGCCGGATCGCGCTTCGTTGATGGTGGTCGTGCCTGCATTGTCAGGGCCCGAATTAGCTTGCAAGGTTTCAGTCAGAAGTTCGGCATTGGTGCCGGTAATGCGCATATCGCCTGCAATATCCGTCGTTCTCGTGACGTTGATGGACGGCATGTCGTTTCCGTACCCGGCCAAGCTTGCACTGGTAGATTGGAAACGCGGGGTGTTGAGCGAATTGGAAATCAAACTGCGCGATCCCGTGATGGTGCCGATCGTGGCCTTGCCGCCCCAGTTCGCATTAAGCGGGTCGGTGGAATATAGATACGCGTTGCGTTCGATCGACATGGTACCCGCCGGCACATCAAATCGGCTTGGAACCCCACCAGGCAGCGCGACTTGATCGTAGATGCGCAAATCGTTTCCGAGATCAAGATTGCCGGTTACACGGAAGGAATCATTGTTGATGGTGCCGATATTGGCCGTCTCCGCTGCCATAAAGCCGGAGTTGTCCGCTGCTTGTGGCTCAGCGATCAAACGTTGCAGCGCCATATTGCCGACCTGCGTGATGTTAAAGCGACGGTTAACGCCACCTGCACCACTCGTATCCCCGTTCACCTGGCACAAACCGCTTGGTGTCGTGATGACAGCGCCTGCGGCATTGGTGGTGGTGATTTGAACTTGGTTGGCGTTAATGGTGCAATCGCCGACCGGCTCGCCCATTTGCAAATCGGTAAGCATCGTCGCAAAGCCCGGATTTTCCGGTTGCGGGAAGCGCATGACAACGCGCAAATCAGGCTGCACAACTTTCCATACTGGTACCATCAATCCGCCGGGATCGACGGAATAAACCGTGGCTGATGCAGGATAACTGCCAGGCAATGCCGCTTCCACCAGACGATCGAAATCGCCGCTCGATAAACAACCCGTATCCCATAGGCTGGCGGCAGGGCCCGTCGCACTTGGCGTCGTCACTGTATCGGTGCAGTCGGCGGACACATTTGTGGCCCCATTAAAACGCGGCGCGATGATGGATGTATTTTGTTCGCGTGCAACTTCCATTGCGATTGTCATCAGTTGCGCTGTGCTGCGGTCTTGATTGTTGATATGGCGCAAGAGTACAAACGCGGTCGGTACGGTTGCGGGATCATTGACGTTACCGCCGACTGGCCAGTTGGTCATGATCACATGGATGCGTTGACCAAGCGCAGTCAAATCAAAGCCACCTGAAGAGCGCCCAAAATTGTTGGAAAGGTAACCGGCGTTTTTGAGCGTCGCCAAAGGGATTTCAGTTGGTGTTGCTGCTGTGGTGCGCAAGGCTGGGTTTGTAATCATAAGATCGCGCACATAAAGACGCGCGGCTTTGGCAATTTCGATGACTTCATTGCCTGCGACCCGCGCCTCATTTTCACGCACTTGATACGCATTGAAACGGGCGATGCTCACCAAAGCACCGGCAAAGAACGTGACGAAAACAAGGGCCAAAAGCAAAGACACGCCAGCTTGCGCTCGCTTCGCTTTGAAACCAAAGCCGAAGCGAGGGCTGTGTCCCAGTCCCCTGTTGCCCAAATGGATCATTACAAATTTATGATAAATTAACGGGATTAACATTCTGTAAATGGCGGAAACCTGCGTCTGTCAACGAAGCAACCGTCGTTTTCAGTATATCATTTCAAAGGGTTAATCGCGCATGAAAAAGGCCCCAAAAACGGGGCCTTTTCTTATTCTTGTCTACGTTAAAAATCTTAACGGAATTCCCACAGCATGTTGACTTGTGCTGCAGCACCGCAAGCGGTCGCAGCGGCCAAGCCGGCCACCGTAGGCGGCTGAGCGATCGCAACCGTCGGCGGGCTTGCCGTACCGATTTTCAAAGACACAAAGTCAGAGTTCGATGTGGTGGAGAACAACTGGCCCAGTTTGTTACAGGCCGATGACGGCACGTTGTTCATCTGGATCAAGAACGTCGTTTGAGGTGCAGCGCCAACCGTGATTAGCGTGTTACCCGAAAAGGCGTTGTTCAGGTTAACCGGCGGGCCGGCAGAATAGGTCATGTCACCCGGCAGCAAGTTCAGTGTGTTCAGCGTAGGACGCATATCCGCAGCTGCTGCACCATAGTTGGATTGGCCTTGGAATGCTGTCTGAACCTGTTGTTTCAGGGTTTGCAGTTGGCGAACGCCGGATGTTGCGGCATTGCCTTCTGACACGAGGCGGTAAGCGCTCAAACCTGCCAGAATGAGGACGGCGCCAACGCCGACGACAAGCAGCAATTCAAGCAGCGAGAAACCGCGTGCCATGTGTTTGGTGGTCTTCATTGCTTTCTCCATAGGATTGCGAAGGATAAGGACGATAAAGGCACCATGCCCCATCCCCCTAAAAATCCATTCTATTCTGATATGTTTTAACAAGGTGTCAATGTGCGTTTTAAAGGGCTTTAGCCTTGTTGGGACTGAATTTGCTGGAAAACCGAGTAAAATGACATGATCAGCATGCCGATCACGACCGTGATC
>DATCRN010000268.1:0-3939 GCA_036568945.1 Alphaproteobacteria bacterium
GTTGTGATGCGCGCCAAAACGACGATCGAAGAAATTCGCAAAGACCGCGAAGCGATTATCGTTCACGAGATCCCATATCAAGTGAACAAAGCGAAACTCTTGGAACGTATCGGCGAACTCGTCCGTGAAAAACAAGTCGAAGGCATCGCCGATCTACGCGATGAATCCGACCGCGACGGCGTCCGTGTCGTGATCGAACTGAAGAAAGACACGCAAGGTGATGTGGTCTTGAATCAGCTCTACAAATTCACACCGCTGCAAACGTCTTTCCCTTGCAACATGCTGGCGCTCAATCTGGGTCGCCCGCAAACGTTCAATCTGAAGCAGTTCATCGAAGCCTTCGTGAAGTTCCGTGAAGAAGTCATCACGCGCCGTACGATCTTCGAACTTGGCAAAGCCCGCGAACGCGCCCATGTGTTGGCCGGTTTGGCAGTTGCTGTTGCCAATATCGATGAAATCATTGCTCTGATCCGTAACGCCTCAGACCCGGCGATTGCCCGCGAACAATTGATGGCCAAAGATTGGCCAGCCAAAGACGTAGCACCCCTGATCGCCCTGATCGACGATCCGGAATATTTCGTAACCGACAAAGGCACCTACCGCATGTCGGAAATTCAGGCGCGCGCGATCCTTGATCTGCGCTTGCATCGCCTGACCGGATTAGAACGCGATAAGATCGGCGATGAGCTTAAGGCCGTGACCGATCAGATCAGCGAATATCTGTCGATCTTGGGCAGCCGCGAAAAGCTGCTCGATCTCTTGAAAAACGAACTGATCGATGTGCGCACGCAATTCGGTATTCCGCGCCGCACCGAACTGGTCGATAGCTATGATGAAGTCGATATCGAAGACCTGATCGCGCGTGAAGATATGGTCGTGACCATTTCCAACGCCGGTTATGCCAAACGCGTGCCGCTATCGACCTATCGTGCGCAACGTCGTGGCGGCAAGGGCCGCTCCGGTATGACCACGAAGGAAGAAGATTTCGTGACCGACATGTTCGTGGCCTCCACGCACACGCCGATCCTGTTCTTTACCTCGCGCGGTATCGTGCACAAGATGAAGGTTTGGCAATTGCCGCTCGGCAATCCGCAGGCTAAAGGCAAGGCTTTGATCAACATGCTTCCGCTCGAACAGGGTGAAAACGTGTCCGTCTATCTGCGTCTGCCGGAAAATGAAGAACTCTGGAACAAGCTGGATATCCTATTTGCCACTTCGCACGGCTCGGTTCGTCGTAACAAACTCTCCGACTTCCAGAACATCCGCTCCAACGGTTTGATCGCGATGAAATTGGAAGAGGGTGAAAGCTTGGTGTCAGTCAAGATTTGCCGCGATGATGAAGATGTCATGTTGGCAACTTTGAACGGCAAAGCCATCCGCTTCCCGGTCACCGACATCCGCGTTTTCTCCGGTCGTACATCGACCGGCGTTCGTGGGATCAAATTGGGTGCCGGAGACGAAGTCATGTCGATGTCGATCCTGAAACATGTCGATGCAACACCGGAAGAACGCGCGGCTTATCTAAAACGCGCCAACGCTCTGCGTGGGGCTGAGGAAGGAGAAGAACCGGAAGTCACCGGCGGCGCTGCCTCCATCTCCGACGAACGGTTCCAAGCGTTACAGGCAACCGAACAGTTCTTGCTCTGCGTCACCGACAAAGGCTACGGCAAACGCACCTCTGCCTATGATTATCGTCTGACAGGTCGTGGCGGATCCGGCATCACCAACATGAACCTGACCGCTAAGAATGGCAAAATGGTTGCGACTTTCCCGGTCACCAACGATCACCAGATCATGTTGGTGACGGACGAAGGCCAGATGATCCGCACGTCGGTGCAGGATATTCGCTTCACAGGCCGCGCGACCCAAGGCGTGCGCGTGTTCAACGTGGGCGATGGCGATTCACGTGTGGTGTCCGTCGCTTGGCTCGTTGATGACGAAGATGATGCGGAACTTCCTGAAGCCACCGCTGACGCTATGTCCGATGGTGCAACACCGGAAGAGTTGAACGCCATCGAACCCGGCACCGTCCCAGAGGTTGAAGAATAACCCGACTTAAGATATAGTCATTCCATCAAGGGCCGTAGTTTATCTACGGCCCTTTTGTTTGGAGATAGAAATGTCTGATGAAGATAGCGAAGTTAAAGTTTCTTGGCTGCCAATAATAGGATTATTTTTATGTGTCACATCGCTATGGTTTGGCTCTCAATATCTTTATCTTTTATTTGATGGTTACTCCTTAACCAGTAGCGACTCTGCCAAAGGCGAATTTGGGGACCGTTTTGGCGCAATTAACGCATTGTTTTCGGGTCTAGCATTCGCAGGTTTAATCTACGCAATTTTTTTGCAAAGGAAGGAGCTTGAAGAAACGCGCAAAGAACTTAAGGGTCAAAAAGACGCACTTAACCTGCAAAACAAAACATTTTTAAGACAAAGCTTTGAAAACACGCTCTTTAATATGCTCACTCTACACAGTAATTTCATTCGTAGTTGGGAAGCCACATTTAAAAAAATGTATACGGATTATGTTTGGTTTTTTGATAAAGAAACCGGAAGTGAACAGGCGCGTTTAGCAGAAGCCTATTCTAAAATGTATAAAGAAAGGCAAGCAATCCTAAGCCAATATTTTAGAAGTCTGTACCGTATCTTTTTATTCATTCATGAAAGCAAAGAGATAACTGATGACCAAAAACATTTTTATTCTAAAATTGTGAGATCGCAACTCGCCAATTATGAGCTTATTATTCTATTTTATAATTTTTTATACTCCCCACATGCCGGGAATTTTACCAAGCTGGCTACCGATTACGCGCTGTTGAATAATTTAAATCCAGAATTGGTAGTAGGGTCGGGTGATGACATCCAACGTTTGGACGTAAAAATCTACGGAAAAGAATACCCTGTTAAGCTTCAAGCATATGATACAGCATCACGCCCGTCGCAATCGCCAAGTTAAGGCTATCCGCGCGGCCGTTCATGGGCAGTTTGACGAGGTTAGGTAGGGCGGCCATCAGGTCTTCGGATAGGCCGGCTTGTTCGTTGCCCATAGTGAGCAGAACGGGTTGTGTGTAGGGGATTTTGCGGTAATCGACAGTACGATCATTCAAGGCCGTGCCAACGACGGTACCTTTAAAGTCTTCCAAATATTTGATGAATTCGTTTTTCGTCGCCTGCGCAATCGGCACGGCGAAAAGGGATCCCATGCTCGCGCGCACGGCTTCTGTGGAGAAGGGATCGCAGCATTGATCGATCAGGATCACGGCATCGGCACCGATGCCATCCACCGTGCGCAAAATAGTGCCGAGGTTGCCGGGATCGCGGACTTGTTCCAAGGCCACAATGCATTTGTTGGGTTTGAGGTCTTCCAATTTGGATAGGCGTTGTTTGAACACGCCGATAACGGATTGCGGATTGTCTTTATGGCTTAGTTTCTCGAGCACCGCATCGTTGACCTCAAGGCAGAGCTTGGCGGATTCCTTCACACGGTCCATATCGGTGTTGCGCATCAATTGCGGTTTGTAAGCCAAGCGCTCGAGTTCCCAACCATTCTCAACCCCTTCGATGACATGGCGTAAACCTTCGGCCAAAAATAGACCGGTTTCCTTGCGGGTTTTGCGCATATCAAGCGCGCGCATCGCCTTGATGTCGTCATTGGCGGGGCTTGTGATGGTTTTGACTTTGCTCATGATGCCCACCGCGCAAACAAGGACGTCGATAAGGGGCGTTGTTTGGTTTCGTCTTGTAGCAGCAGTTCGCCGCAATCGATAGTGCCAGGCTTTGATACGGCATCACGTAGCATATGCTGCAGGGTGATGGCGGATAAACGCATCGTGTAGGCGGTCAGGATCATGAACGATGCATCAGGCGACAAGAGCGATGCGCAGTCTTTCAAGAGCGGCGCGGTGTCGGTTTCGAACTGCCATTTCTCGCCTTCAGTGC
>DATCRN010000269.1:0-2349 GCA_036568945.1 Alphaproteobacteria bacterium
ACTTAAAGGATGCCAGTTTGCAAGAGTGAGCCCGAATTTCCTTGAAAGATAAAACCATGACCAATCCCCGTATCGATTTTTTGATGACGCCGCTTGATGAAACGACGCTCTCCAATCGCTCCAAAAACGCGCTACGACGAAATGCCGGCCTCAAGCATGTTGCCCATTTGCTGACCTACAAAAGCAAGCGGGAGCTTAAAGATATTGACAATTTGGGTAACGTCAGCGTGGACGAAGTCATAGAATTCTTGACGGTAAACGAATTTAAACTGGGCGAGCTTAGCGAATGCAAAGAGCTCCGCTCCGAAGAAGGCGATACGCTACGTATGTCGCTACAGGTATACTTTCCTTCTAAGGCCCCAGCTAATAACACCGCCAATGGATCCGACAGTTCTGCGCCTGCTGAAAACGGTAATGGTGCGGCGGAAAGTTTTGCTGCCGCAACTCATGGAAATGGCAGTTCTGAAACGATCACCCCACCCGCCCATATCGCAGCAGAGCCTGATCAATTACATACGGCAATCGCGGCTGTTCTATCTCCGGAAGACACTCTGAAACTGCACAACAAACAAGTTCATGACGGGCTCAAAGCACTGGTTCCCTCAAGTATGCGAGATGCGCTTAAGGATGAGTTTCTGGATGCTGTTTTAAATGAACATCGCCTTCAGGAACGTCTGCAAAGTGTCTTGATCACTGAACTTAAAGCACGTTTGAATCTCTAAGCCGCATCTGCCAATTGGCCACGCGATGGCTCGCGGCCTTGGTTCCACAGATCTTCCAAGAACATTTTTTGCGTAAACGCGAGGTCGCGATTTTTTAGAACGACCGCTTCATGTTGACTCCACACCACAAAAGCGGTGCGGTCACCATAGACAATGATATCGACGGGACCGAGCACGTGTTGCGGCACCAAACGAAAATCCGATGAATTTTTCGGGTAAAAACCCGGCATATCGCCGGTGATCATGCGCTCTGAAAACCCGCGACCCGCTTTTTCGCGGTAATAGCGCGCGTTTTCTTCGGCATCCCGCACGTCGAAGGCGCGAATATCGGCAATCAAGCTGATAATTTCATCACCGGGTCCTTGAAGCGTATCCAAGATATCGTTGGTCAAATGGCGCAGGAAATGAGTGCCTTCATATTTTGTGATATCGACGGCATGGACGCGCAGTTCAACGCCACGATTGCCGATAAAGGCGGCACCGCCTTCTTCCAAAGCCCGTTGCATCTTTTCCATTGTGCCACCGCGTGGGGCGCTTAGGCCCCGTTCCGCATTGTT
This sequence comes from Alphaproteobacteria bacterium, assembly GCA_036568945.1. Classification (GTDB taxonomy): domain Bacteria; phylum Pseudomonadota; class Alphaproteobacteria; order Micavibrionales; family UBA1664; genus UBA6145. The sequence goes on from DATCRN010000269.1 coordinate 1,280, forward strand.
CACTGCATTCACATGAAGACCCGCCCGATCGGCCAAATCATTCTGAGTCCAGTTTAAAAGGGCGCGCGCGGCTTTAATCTGTTGAATCGTGCTCATAAGGTATTGGACGCCCTAAAAAGTGGATTTTCAACTATAAAATGGGGTTTAGACCCTTAATTTTGCATGCATTTCTAGTAAAGCACGCTCTTGAGCCGTCAAATCCTCAGGGCGATTCAAACGGTGATCACCGTCTTCGATCATCGTCACACTCACTTGTTCGGTTGGCAGGCGGTCTGCAATCTTTTGCACTGTACGCCAATCCACCGAGGCGTCTTCCCGGCCTTGGATCAAATGGACGGGGCCTTTGAAGGTCCAGGGCTCGGTCAGTACAAAATCCTGCCGGCCCGTATCGATCAGGGCGTCAGGATATCCCTGTTCATCTCTTTGGGCTTTAGAGAGGCTTTCCAGGCCTTCCGTGAAGTCGGGGGCAGCTGCGATACCAAACACCCCTGCAATACGCTCTGGGCGCTCTTCCATGACCCTTAAGGCCACCCATCCTCCCATGGATGAGCCGATAAAGATCGAAGGCCCATTGGTCAGCTGATCGATCACCAACAAAGCGTCGTGCACAGCGCGGCCAATGGTGAATTGTTTAGGATCTCCTTCACTTTGCCCATGGCCGTACGCGTCAAAGCGTAGGAAGGGAATACCTTCCCGGGCAGCTACCTCGGCCAAGTACGTCGCCTTAGTCGCTGTTTTATCCGACCACAGGCCGTGCAAGTACACGATACCGGGGCGTTTATCGCCTGGGCCTTTGATATACGACAAAGCCGTGCCGTCAGGGCGTATAAGGGTTTGTGAGTCCATGATTATCTGCTATCAAATCCGCACATCATGTTAAACCTCAAAACGCAAAAAACCCCCGTGGTCATGCAGATCATTCCGGAGCTTGGGCCTGGCGGCGCCGAGCAAGGCTGTATTGACGTGGCATCCGCTCTGGTCCAATCCGGCGCGCGCGCTTTGGTAGTATCCGAAGGCGGCCCGCGTGTGGGGGAGATTATTCGCGCCAAGGCCGAATTCATTCCGATGCC